>CAMYOI010000045.1:0-9067 GCA_947259955.1 uncultured Gammaproteobacteria bacterium | reverse complement strand
CATTGCCGATTTCCGGATAATACCGGCCTCAAGCTTGTTATCTGCCGCCAAGCCTATAAACTGCGGATCCGACAGCAATCTGTCACCCATTGTCTAGCAGCAAATCGCCTCAATCCAGTCCAAATGAATAGCCAGCAAGTTGCACCGGAACGCCCGCGACGGGTTTGTCCGCCGAGACTGTATACCCGGACGATTGCCTTGCCCAAACAAGGTTCCACAGCCGCCCGGTAACAAATGCTGGCCGGCGTTCAGAACAAAGGGCAGGTATTTGCCTGGGCCTTCTATGACTGGGCCAACTCTGCGTTCGCAACCGTGGTTATCGCTGGGTTCTTCCCGATTTTTTTCAATGAATTCTGGTCAATCGGCGAAGAAACCACCAAAACTACTTTTAGACTGGGTGTCGCCAATTCCATTGCAAGCCTGATCGTTCTGGTCATGGCACCGGTGCTTGGCGCCGTCGCCGATCAGGGTGCCCTGAAAAAGCGTTTCCTGTTGATTTTCGCCGTGTTGGGAATCCTGGCCACGGCGTGGCTTGGCGGCATCGGCCAGGGTTTGTGGCTGTATGCAGCCATAGTCTACGTCATGGCCACCATCGGGTTTTCCGGCGCCAACGTTTTGTACGACGCCCTGTTGGTCGATATCACCCCAAAAAACAAGCTCGACGCCGTCTCCGGTATCGGATTCAGCCTCGGCTACCTCGGCGGCGGTCTTCTGTTCACCCTGTGCGTCGTCATGAGCCTGAAACCGGCCTGGTTCGGGCTCGTGGACACGGCGCAAGCGGTACGGGTCAGCTTTTTCGTTACTGCAATCTGGTGGGCCGTATTCAGCCTGCCGCTGTGGTGGCATGTGCACGAGAAGAAAACTGAATCATCAAATTTTTCGGCGGCATTTTTCCGGGGAATCGACCAGCTCACCCAGACCTTCAGGAATATAAGGAAATACAGACCCGTTCTCATTTTCCTGGTGGCATACTGGCTGTATATCGATGGCGTGGACACCATCATAAAGATGGCGGTGGACTACGGCTTGGCCCTGGGTTTCACGTCGCAGGACCTGGTCACCGCATTGCTGCTTGTTCAGTTCGTGGGGTTTCCGTCCGCGCTTTTATTCGGTTGGCTCGGCGAAAGGATCGGACCCAAGATCGGAATCATTACCGGGCTGGTAGTTTACGCCGGCATCACGGTGTGGGCCTATTTCATCACCGAGACGTGGGAATTCTACGGCATAGCGGTCTCCATCGGACTGGTGCAAGGGGGTGTTCAGGCACTCAGCCGTTCGCTGTACGCACGTCTTATCCCGCAGGATTCCGCCGCGGAATTTTTTGGTTTCTATAACTTTCTCGGAAAGTTTGCCGCGGTGATTGGACCCGTCATGATGGGTTGGGTGGCGGTGGCCACGGGGAGCTCCCGTATATCGATCCTGTCGATTCTCATCTTGTTCATAGCCGGCGGCCTGATACTGACGAAGGTCGACGTCAGCCGGGATAACGATCGCTCGCCGTGAAGCCCGCGTTACGCGGCGGTGGTATGATGGAACCGACCGTATTCAGAGAGTACAACATGAAACCGATTAGCCTGTCCGCGCTGAAGGAAGAATTCAAGGATATCATTTCAGATTGCAGCGGCGGCGAGACCAGGATTACCGGTTTCGCATCTTTCGAGAATTACCAACCGGGAGACCTGATTTTCTGCGAAGACCGAAGCTCATTGAGTGAACTCGATGAACCACTGCCAACCGCGATCGTGACCACATCCGAGTCGGCGCAAACCGTAGATCGGGAAAAAATCGGCGTACTCGTCGCGACGGACGTCAAACTCGCACAGGCATTCATTCGACAGCGCTACGACGACGTGGATCTGCATGAAACTGAATGGCCACGTGTACACGAATCCGCTGTCATTCACGAATCCGTGTCTGTGCCCGATTCTGCCAGTGTAGGCCCCGGGGTGGTAATCGGCCGTAATGCCGCCATTGGTGAACGCGTCGTCGTTCAGGCAAACTCGGTTATCGAGGAAGGCGCCGTCATCGGCGACGACAGCGTGCTCCATGCTCGCGTATTCGTCGGCCGCTATTGCAGGATCGGCAAGCGGGCCCGGTTGAAACCGGGTGCCGTTATCGGCGCCGAGGGATTTGGATTTGCGAGAGATCCAGAAATGAGATTTCATCGAGTGCCACAAAAGGGCGTGGTAGTCGTCGAAGATGATGTCGTGGTCAGTTCCAACAGCACCATCGACCGCGCCACCTATGACGAAACGAGGATTGCCCGGGGAACGAAGATCGATGCACTTTGCCATATCGCCCACAACGTTTTCATAGACGAAGACTGCGTACTGGTAGCGCAGACGGGCATCGCCGGCTCCACCCGTTTCGGCAAGCGCGTCCTGGCAAGCGGACAGACCGGCGTCCTCGACCATATCACCATCGGGGACGACGTCGTCCTGGTGCACCGGGCCGGGATACCCGAGGACATTCTGGAACCCGGCATGTATGCCGGCGGACCTGCCCAGCCTTTCAGGGAATACCGAAGGAACATATCCGTGTTCAAACGGCTGTCCACCCTGCGCCAACGAGTGATGCAGCTGGAAAAACAGTTCAAGGAGCTACTCGGCGGGAAGGATAATAACCCAGGTAAAGGACTCCCGAAAGGCAAGAATTTCAGATAGTGTCTGCGGATGCTGCCTACCAAACCGGCCGCTTTTCTGTGTATAAATCCAACCCGGTCCCACGATCAAATTGCAGACTCAACTAAGAGGTTGCCTAACCCGCATTTCTCACCAGGATCCCGAACGATGGCGCAGGACAGATACCGATGGACACCGGTGCTGGATTGCTTCACTTCGTTCTGAATGACGAAATTCTGAATTAATCAGAGTGCCCCAAGCATTGTAAATCCTTGGCAGGAAGTCAAAGCCGCCTGCTGAGAAATGCGGGTTAGAGCTTAACCTTTGATCTGTGTCCCGACGCCCTTGTTGGTGAATATCTCCAGCAACACGGCATGCTCGACCCGGCCGTCGACGATGGTCGCGGCACGCACGCCGCTGCTTATCGCATCCAAGGCGCAGTGCACCTTGGGCAGCATCCCACCCGTTATAGTACCGTTATCGATGAGATCACCGATCTCACTGGAACTCAGGCCGGTAAGCACATTGCCGCCCTGATCGAGCACTCCCGGGGTATTGGTCAACAACATGAGTCTTTCGGCATCGAGCGTTATGGCCAGTTTGCCGGCAACGGTGTCGGCATTGATGTTGTAGGTATGGCCGCCGGCATCGACACCGATTGGCGCAATTACAGGGATAAAATCCTGCTGGTCGAGGGCGGTCACGACACTGGGGTCGATTGACGCCACTTCTCCGACGTGCCCGATGTCGATAATTTCCGGTTCATCCAGTTCGGGATCATTCTTCTTGAGCCTCATCTGTCGGGCCCTAATTAAACCGCCATCTTTGCCCGACAATCCGACGGCCTTACCGCCCAGTGAATTGATGAGATTGACGATCTCCTTGTTCACGGAACCACCCAAGACCATTTCCACCACATCCATGGTTTCCTGGTCCGTTACGCGCATGCCTTGTACGAATTCCGATTTCTTGCCAATTCGCTCGAGCAACCGGCTGATCTGCGGTCCCCCTCCGTGAACGATAACGGGGTCGATCCCAACCAGTTTCAACAGGACGACGTCGCGCGCGAAGCTTGTCTTCAGATTCTGGTCTACCATGGCGTTGCCGCCGTACTTGATGACGATAGTCTTACCATGGAACCTCTGTATATAAGGTAGAGATTCCGTCAACACTCTGGCCACGTTTGTCGCAGCCTGATGGGAAATACTCATATGACCGTTTCTGGTTTTTCTAGCGGGCTATGGGGATTGATGCGATGTGCACGTTAAACCCTACTATAGCGAATAGTCGGCTGCAGCGGGAGCTTCGCCGTCAATACGAACATAAAGAGTTCCCGACAAAAAAGGGCCGCATGGAGCGGCCCTTGTCGTACTGCGCCTGTCGGCCTCAGTTGACGTCAATTGCAATCTTCTTCGGCTTTACTTCTTCGATCTTTGGCAGTGTTAGTTCCAGCACCCCATCCTTGTATTCGGCTTTTACGTCCGTGGTATCGACGTCCTTGCCAAGCCGCATCGACCGCGAATACTTGCCGTATCGCCGTTCCTGGCGAATCAACCGGCCATCTTTCTTCTCTTCGTCTTCATATCTGGACTCCGCATTGATGGTCAGGATGCCGTCCTGCACGCTGACGTTGAGGTCCTCCTTCTTGACGCCGGGGATGTCCGCCTTGATCCGGTACTCGTTTTCGTTTTCCGACACATCCACCGCCGGCACGAAGGCCTTGCTGTCGACATCCTGAATCGCCCAGGGCGACTCGAAAAAACGCCCGAACAGGTCATCAAAATCACCGGTCGACCGCAGACGCGGCCAACGGTCACTTACATTCGCTAAATCTCTCATTTTATACCTCCGTAATTGTTCACGGTAAAGATCTACAGTGCGTTATTGCGATATATATGGAGGCGGTAAAAACAGTTTCAATAGCTGCAAATTAGATCCGAGAAAACCCGCGGGAGAAATGCGGGTTAGAGAATGTATCTTGCCAGATCCTCGTTGCCGAGAACCTCTTTCAAGTTTTCGTCGACATACTCCGCGTCAACGACGTACTCCTCACCGCTGCGATCGGAGGCCTCGAAAGAGACATTCTCCAGCAGCCTTTCCATCATGGTATGCAGTCGGCGAGCACCGATGTTCTCAGTTTGCTCGTTGACCTGATACGCGATTTCGGCAATCCGCTCGACCCCGTTTTCGGCAAAAGTGAGCGCAATTCCCTCGGTGCCCAGCAGTTCGCTATACTGCTCTGTCAGTGAGGCGTCCGGTTCAGTCAGAATGCGGCAGAAGTCCTCCGCGGTCAACGCGCCAAGTTCCACCCTGATCGGCAAACGGCCCTGCAGTTCCGGAATCAGATCCGAAGGTTTGGTAAGTTGAAATGCTCCGGACGCGATAAACAGGATATGGTCGCTCTTGACCATCCCGTATTTGGTGGAAACCGTGCTTCCCTCAACCAGGGGCAGCAGATCGCGCTGAACGCCTTCACGCGAGACATCGGGACCGTGTGATTCAGAGCGCCCGACGATCTTGTCCAGTTCATCGAGAAACACGATGCCGTCCTGCTCGACGCGATCCAGTGCGATTAACTTGATATCTTCGTCGTTGATGAGCCGGCCCGCTTCCTCCTCCGTCAGCAGCTTGAGAGCCTGCTTGATGGGCAGCTTGCGTTTGCGAGTCTTTCTTCCGCCCATATTCTGCATCAGATTTTGCAGTTGACCCGTCATTTCCTCCATGCCCGGGGGCCCGAAGATCTCGACGCCCATGGAGGGAGTCGTCATCTCGATCTCAATTTCCTTGTCATCCAGCTTTCCCTCCCGTAAAAGTTTACGAAAACGCTGCCGTGCGGCACTGTCGCCTTCACTACGTCGCTCATCTTTGGTGTCATCGTCCCACTCGGCGGCTCCGCCGCGAGCGGGAGGAAGGAGTATATCGAGCACCCGCTCTTCAGCCGCGTCTTCCGCACGCGGCTGTACCTTCTCGATCTCCTCCTCGCGGGTCATTTTCACGGCCATATCCACCAGATCCCTAATGATGGAATCCACTTCCCTTCCGACATAGCCGACCTCGGTAAACTTGGTTGCCTCGACCTTGATAAAAGGTGCCTTGGCAAGTTTTGCCAATCGACGGGCGATCTCGGTCTTACCCACCCCGGTAGGGCCGATCATGAGGATATTCTTGGGTGTTATTTCGTTTCGCAGTTCCTCCCTGACCTGACGTCGGCGCCAACGGTTGCGCAGTGCGATAGCCACAGCCCGCTTGGCATCGTCCTGTCCTACGATGTGTTTGTCCAGCTCCTCTACGATCTCTCGGGGTGTCATTGACGACATTTCAACGGGTGCTCCTTCAAAGCATTAGTCATGGGTTCGGCCGGCCGGCCACCTTGGTGCAATATGCAGGCTAGCTCAATGACTCGATGGTGAAATTCCGATTGGTGTATACGCAGATATCCGCAGCGATACCGAGACTCTTCTCAACGATCTCCTGCGGTCCCAGCTCGGTGTTCTCGATCAGAGCCCGGGCCGCCGCCTGTGCATAGGGCCCCCCGGAACCAATCGCCATGATCCCCTGCTCAGGTTCGATGACGTCTCCGAGCCCGGAAATTATCAGCGACGCTTCACGGTCCGCCACGGCGAGGAGCGCTTCGAGCCGCCGGAGTAGACGGTCCGTGCGCCAGTCCTTGGCCAGCTCGACGGCGGCCCGGGTCAGGTTGCCCTGATGTTTTTCCAGTTTCCCCTCGAATCGCTCGAACAGGGTGAATGCGTCAGCCGTTCCGCCGGCAAACCCGGCGATCACCCTGTCCTTGTAGAGACGCCGGACCTTGCGGGCATTGCCCTTCATGATCGTCGCGCCCATCGACACCTGCCCGTCGCTGCCGATAACAACCTCGTTTCCGCGACGAACCGAAATAACGGTAGTAGCGTGTAGCTCCAATTTCTTCATTTGCCTGGGAAAAACCGCACGTTGATTACGACCGCTTGGAAATGAGGGCGCTGGATCAGTTTTTCAAGCAATACTTGGACCTATCTCAACACGGGTGATTTCAGCCGCGGGCAGTGTCGGATGGCCGCGAAAAGCGCAGTGTACATCACAGCACATGAGCATTCGAGCGACCTAAAGAGCGCTTCCCGCGCGAAAAAGATCCATTTTGAGTCAGGCTCTACTTAACCAGGGTGAGATGGGGTTTCGTCCGGGTTGATTTTTCACCGGTTTCGGTATCGGAATCGGACTGACCTTCGGCTTCCTTGAAGAATATTCCCTGTCCGTTTTCCCGGGCGTAGATGGCCAGGATCGCCGACACGGGAACATTGACTTCGAAAGGGGCGCCACGGAACCGAGCTGAGAACCTGAGCCGGTCGTTGGTAATCTCGTGCATCTGAACAGCTTGACCGCCGATATTGAGGATGATCTGGCTGTCCGTGACGAACTGCTGCGGGACCTGCACGTCTCTGGCCGACGCATCCACCAGAATTTGCGGAGTCAGTCCGTTGTCAACGGCCCATTCTCGAATCGCTCGGATTAGATAGGGTTTAGTCGTCGTGGTCATCGCTCGCCCTCAGCGCATCTCCCGCTCGATTTCACTAAGGCTCGAGATGAAAGCGGGCCGCTCAAACAACCGTTCCGCGTATGCGATTATCGGCTTCGCTTGTCGAGGCAGGCTGATCTTCAACACGCCGAGGCGCCACAACAGCGGTGACAGAAAACTGTCCACCAAACTGTATTCATCGCCCAGCATATACGGTTGCTCCGTCAACACCGGCGACATCGAGATCAGGCCGTCGCGAATGGCCTGCCGCACTCCGGGCTCCTCCAGCCGATTTTCGTGCAGCGGATTGAGCCACTCCCTGTAGAACCGCATCATCATCAAACGGGCACGGCCGCGATTTACGGGATCAACGGGCATCAAGGGGGGGTGGGGCAATCTTTCGTCCAGATATTCATTGATGATCTGCGCGCCGTAAAGTACCAGGTCACGGTCGAGCAGCGTAGGAGTCTCGTTGTAGGGATTCAGCTCGGCCAGCCCGTCGCAAGCCTCATCCTCATCCAGGTAAATAATCTGACACTCCACTTCCTTTTCAAAAACAACGATCCGACAACCATGGCTGAAAACGCACTCCGCTCCGGAGTACAAGGCCATGATCGGTCTTCTTCCGGTCTGGGCTAACATGTCTCCTCTTGAATCCGTTTGTCGTCCAATATGCAAAACGTTCTCCGCCATAGGTGACAGCGGTTTAATGGACGTCCCTCCAGTACTCCTTTTTCAAAAGATAAGCGAAGATAAACAGGACTATGAGGAACGCTATCACGAATACACCAACCGTCTGGCGACTTAGTCTTGCGGGCTCCGCCAGGTAAACCAAGAAGTTGGTCAGATCGCGCATGGCCTCATCGTACTCCTGCGGCGTCATCGAGCCCTGTTTGACCAGTTCGAATTCCGGTTTGCCGGTGTCGTGGTCGGTGCCGACGAGACGTTGACTGCCTTGCAGGCCATACAGCACATGCGGCATGGCGACGTTTTCGAACAGCGTGTTGTTCCATCCGCTGACCGTGTTGTCGTCAACATGGAAGCTTCGCATATAGGTGTATATCCAGTCCGGTTTTCGCAGTCTCGCTTCAAGGGTCAGATCCGGTGGTGCGACGCCAAACCAATTCTTGCCGTCTTCCGGGGACATATTGGAAAGCATCAGGCTCCCGGGTTTGTCGGCAGCGAACATGAAGTTTTCCTTGAGCACGGTATCGCTGATGTCGAGATCTTTCCCCATTCGGTTGTAGCGCATGTAGCCGGCACTGTGGCAGGACACGCAGTAGCTGACGAACAGGGCTGCGCCCCTTTGTAGCGACGCCTTATCGCTCAGGTTGATGTACACGGAATCCACAGGCTTGGAGGGACCAGCCGCGAGACTGACGGCTGAGAACCACGCCAAAATTATTGCACATGACAAACGCATCATTTGGAACTCACCCTATCCGGAACCGGTTTGGTTTTATCCGCTTTTGAATAGAACGGCATCAGCAGAAAGAAAAGAAAATAGATGACGGTCATGATCTGCGCCCAGATCACGTTTTTGAACAGGAACAAATCGACGTGATTCGGATTCTTCAGCCCGAGATAGCCGAGCAGGACGAAGCTGATTACGAAAAGGGTCAGCCACACCTTGTACTGCACACCGCGATAGCGAATCGACTTGACCGGCGACCGGTCCAGCCAGGGCAGCAGAAAAAACATAAAAATGGCGAGCCCCATGAAAATCACACCCCACAACTTGGCGTCGATCCAGAAAAAGTTGACGGTGTTGGCGCGCAGGATCGAATAGTACGGCGTGAAATACCACAGCGGTACGATATCTTCAGGAGTCTGGAGCGGATTGGCCGGAGTAAAGTTATCCTTCTCCAAAAAGATGCCGAAAAATTCCGGCATGAAAAATATGACGATGCTGAACAGGATGAGGAAAAACACC
>CAMYOI010000044.1 GCA_947259955.1 uncultured Gammaproteobacteria bacterium | reverse complement strand
GACCAAATCGGCGCGGCCTGGCGCTTCTACATGTTTTTCAAGATCTGTCACGGTGTTCCTCCCTTTTTGGTTCGTTGCATTGGTTTATTGAAATCTCTGGTTAACTCCACGGAAAAGGACTGTTCGACACGGGATGCAGCTTGCCCTTGGCGTAGCGTGAAAACCGGAACGGCTCGAGCAGCGGGCTTGTCGATCCACAGATTTCCTTCGCCACCAGTTCTCCAATGCCGATCATCTTGTATCCGTGGTTGGAATCGGCAATCAAATACACATTGTCACAAAACAGATCGAACACCGGGAAGCTGTCCGGTGTAAACGCACCGATCCCGCCGGAAGGTTCGTTCCGGTACTTGTCCATCTGTTTCTCGAAGCGCTTCTGGCAATGGGCCAGCGCGGAGCACCACATGTGCGCGAAATCCGCGCCGACCACGAACTCGGGCGAATCGGGACCGTAGGGGTCTACCGCCACCTCATCCGGGGGGGACTGTACCTTGAACGGCGCTGCGCCGCCCTGGATTCCGCCAAAGTTGAAGTCGGGCTTGTAATAGATGCCCCACATCTGATCGGTAATCAGCGAACCGTCGTCATCGGAGTAAAGGGGCGCATCGCTGTCGACGTGGACTACGGGCGGAAACTCCCCGGCATTGGTTTTTTGCACAGACGGATCCAGGCCCAGCGTGCCTTCCTGCAAGGACCAGTAAACCCACATCGGAATGTCTTTGTGCATGGTGCCATCCTTGCCCTTGATTTCCACGGTCTTCGGCAGTTCCAGCATATCCCATGCCGTCTTCGCCCATGGCCCGACCGCAACCACCGCCAGATCGCAGCGAATATCTCCACGTTCCGTTTTGACCGCGCTGACGCCGATGCCGTTGCGCTCGAAACCAGTTACCTTGAGACCGGTCACGATGCGCACGCCTTCGGCTTCCGCCTTGTCGGCCAGCCCGTAGAGACTCTTTGTGTTGTTAGCGTAACCTCCCCGCTTCTCGTGCAGTACCGAGGTGATTCCCTTCGCCTGCCAGTCATCGAAAATGCCTTTCATGTAGATGGCGGAATCTTTTTCACCTTCGATGAACACCGATTCGTAGCCGATCTGTTTCTGCTGCTCGGCAATGGTTGCGACGTCCGCATGCATGGACTCAGGACTGATCTGCATGTAACCGACCGAATGGTATGCGTATTTCTCAGGATCGCTCTCCCACACCCCGACACTGTGCGCCATCAGTTCACGCATAGCCGGCTGGAAGTAGTTATTGCGGACGACACCGCATGCAATTCCCGAAGCGCCTGCCCCGATCGATGTCTTGTCCACCACGAGGATGTCCTGACCGCTGCCGCGACCGGTGCGTTTGAGTTCCAGGGCGAGATGATAAGCGGTGCTGAGGCCGTGGATGCCGGCACCGATGATGAGGTAGGGTACGTGATTGGGAAGCGCCATGACTTATACCGAATTTATACCTTTAGTTTGATCAGATCAACATATGGTACACCATTAGTACGCGATTGAAATAATCCGGCATCGGGCTCCGCATGAATCCGTTTTGGATATTTTGTGAATATAATATAGACAGTTATACAATCGACGCAGAAACTTAAACCGGGTTTGCTGAGAACGTGCAGGCAATGTATATTCAAGTATACGTGTACCAATTCAGAACCAGTAATATAATTCAGAACAATGTTTGAAGAGCCGGCAGCGACGCGGCTGCAGGTCAGCGCTGGCGCCAACGCCATCGCCAGCCAACTGCGTGCATGGATTCTCGAGGGCGACTACGCTTATCGTGAACGCATGCCGTCGGAGCGGCAGCTAGCGCAGCAATTCGGCGCCGCGCGGGGCACTATCCGGGCTGCGCTTCAGCAACTTGAAGAGATGAACCTCATCACCCGCCGTGCGGGCAGCGGCAGCTTCGTCCGCTACCGCGGTTATGCGGATCACGAGGACATCACCGATATGACTTCTCCTCTGGAGCTGATCGAGGTGCGCATCGCAATCGAACCCGCGATGGCGCGACTTGCTGTAATCAATGCCAATGCTCAGGACATCGAACGCATGGCGGAAGTTCTCGAGCGCCTGGAACAGGTTGACGCCGACCCGGAGGCGTTCTCATCGCACGACGAAGCGTTCCACCTGTCCCTCGCGGAAAGCGCCCGTAATCCGCTGTTGCTCTGGTTATACCGGCACATCAACGAAGTGCGCGGCCACGCCCAGTGGATGGCAAGAAAAGACAAGGTTCTAACTGCTCAGAAAATAAAGCAGTACAATCAGCAGCATCGCCTCCTTTTCACTATGATCTCGCGTCGAGATGTAGATGAAGCGGAGAGAGTCATACGCGAGCACTTAACGCTAGCAAAAGCCGATTTGCTGGGACAATGATCCCTGCATCGACACCGAACGGCCCTGCTTGGGGAGGCCCGCAACGGATTCGTTCGTCAGGTTGTATTTCTCACCCACCCAAATAGGCTTTTTTTACCTCATCGTTCTCCAAAAGACTCTTGGCTTCTCCTGCCAGGATCACATTTCCCGTATCCAGCACGTAGGCGGTGTCGGCCAGGGACAGAGCCAGCATCGCATTCTGCTCGACGAGGATGATGGTTCTCCCCTTTTTGTGAATATCGACGATGATCCTGGCGATCTCCTGACACATGATCGGCGACAACCCGTGCGAGGGTTCATCCATTACGATCAGCCGGGGGCCCGACATGAGGGCGCGCGCCATCGCCACCATCTGCTGTTGGCCACCGCTCATGGTTCCCGCCAGTTGTTTTATGCGCTCCTGTAGAACCGGAAAGTGATCGAAAACCATTTCCAGGTCCTTCTTGTACCCGGCTCTGTCCTTGCGCAAATATCCTCCCATCTCAAGGTTCTCCATCACCGTCATCTGCGGAAAAACCCGCCTTCCTTCCGGCACATGGGCAATACCCAGCTTATTGATCTTTTCCGGCGGCAAACGGTCTATCTTCTGGCCGTCAAAAATGATCTCTCCGCTGGATGGGTGATTCAATCCGGTGATAGCCCGCAGAGTTGTCGTCTTTCCCGCGCCATTATTGCCTATCAGCGTTACGATACCGCCTTCGGCCACCTCCATCGACACATCTTTTACGGCGGCGGTCTTGCGGTAGTGGACCGAGATGTTTTTAACGCTGAGCAACAAAGTCTTCGGCTCCCAGATAAGCTTCTACAACCTTCGCATCATTCTTGATTTCTTTGGGCGGCCCTTCGGCCAGCTTTTCTCCGAAATCGATTACCGTGATCCTCTCGCAGATTCCCATGACCGTTTTCATGTCGTGTTCTACCAGCATGATGGTCATGCCGCGTTCCTTATGCAGCTTGTCGATGACCCCGGTCATGTGCGCGGTTTCGGTCGGATTCATCCCGGCTACCGGTTCATCGAGCATCAGTAAAACGGGCTCGGTGGCCAGTGCGATCGCGATACCCAGTACCCGCTGGAAACCGTGCGCTAGGTTGGCGGCGAGTTCGTGCCTGAGGTCGTAGAGCCCGACGAATTCCAGAATCTCTTCGGCCTTTTCTTCGTCCTGTCTTTGCAATCGGCCGATATTGCCGAACAGGGTCTTCAGCAGGGTTTGTCCGGTATGCAAATGCCGGGCGACGGCGACATTCCTTAGAACACTGAAATCGTGAATGACCGCGTCCCTCTGGAATGTACGCACCGCGCCCCGGGCCGCGATTTCGCTGGGAGACATAGCGGAGACGCGTTCATTCTTGAAATAGACCGAGCCGGAGGACGGCTTATAAACACCGCTAATCACGTTGAACAGTGTCGTTTTACCCGCGCCGTTAGGCCCGATAACGCCCCTGATTTCACCCGCCTCGACCTCGATGCTCAGATCTCTCAATGCCCTCAGGCCGCCAAAATATTTACTCAGTTCTTTTGTTTCCAGCAGCACCATATTTCAGGCACCCACGGCGCGTCGTGTGAAAACGCTGCGTGATTCAGGCATTGCCGTCATTCAAACCGGGGCCTTGGGCAATAGCCTGTCGATGACGGACACCTTGCGCAATATTGCCATCGCCTTGGGTACGAGAATTTCCAAGCCGCCAGGCATCACCACAAGAAAGAATATCAGGATGGCACCGGCTATCAGCGGCCGCCATTCCTCCAGGGGTCTGCTCAACTCGAACACGACGGTCATCACGATGACGCCCAGTATGGGACCCCAGAACGTTTCCACGCCGCCCACCACAACGAAAATAATCAGGTACACCATCAGCGTTGCCTCGAAACTGTGTGGATCGATGGCCCCCTGGTGATGCGCCATGAGTGCACCTGCGATGCCGGCAAAAAAAGCGCCGATCACAAAAGCCATGGCGCGGTATCTGGGTACGCGTATGCCGACGGTCTCACACAGTGTGGGGTCGGTATGAATTGCTTTGAACGCGTCCCCGATATGAGAACGATCGATACGGTACATGATCCATATGGATAACACGGCAATGCCGAGGCAGAAAAAATAATAAACGATCATATCGCTGATATCGAACGGGCCGATGCTCGCCGGCGGTATGTTGATCAAGCCCCGCGGACCGCCAAACGGATTATGGAACTTGACCCATATCAGGCGGACGAATTCTCCCAAAGCAAAGGAGCCGATGAAAAAACCGAAGCCGATCGTCCGCAACAGCGGGAATACGATCATGAAGCCAATGGCACCTGCCACGCAGCCCGACAAGGGCAGGCTAAGCCAGAAAGGCCAGCCCAGCATCTTCGTGATCAAGGCGGATGAATAAGCCCCGACCCCCATGGTAACGATGTGGCTCAAAGACCAGTCGCCCGTGGTGTTGACCAATCGATAGCTCTGGGCAAGTATCAGGTTGAACATCAAAATGATCAGCACCTCGACCTGGTAGAGTTCGACCATGTACGGCAGCGCACAGGCGAGGACGGCGACGATGGCGAATCCTGTTAGCTTCATCCCCATCGGTTTACGCCTTCACTTTGCCAAGCAGCCCTTCGGGCTTGACGATAAGAATCAAGGCCATGAGCGCGACACCCGCCATGGTTGCGACGACGCCGTCGAAAAGCGTGGTCACGAAGGTATGGATGAATCCGAGAATGAACGCCGCCAAAACCGCACCGGCGATGCTCTCCATACCACCCACGATCACGATAATGAACGCGGTGATGATGATGTCATGGCCCATGTAGGGCGTAACGGGCTGAATCGGCGCCATCAAGGCCCCGGCAATGCCGGCGTACCCCCCCGCGATGGCCATCGCCAACAGCGTGACCTTGTTGATACTGATACCCTGCAGGGCCGCCACCTCAGGATCCTGCGCGCAGGCGCGCAGGGCCTTGCCGATCTTGACGTTGTACAAAAAATACCAGAGCGCGGTCACCATGGCGATTGCTGCCGGGACGATCAACAACCTCTGCCAACCGATAAAAGCCCCGCCCACCTGCAGCGCACCCATATAGGGAGTGGCGATGGCTCTCATCAGACCGACTCCCCAGGCTTGTCCAACCAGGACCTGCAGGACAAAAGCGAGGCCGGCTGTGGCCATGAATCCGGCCAGAACGTTGCCCTGAGTCGGCCGAAAAACCAGCCGCTCGGTCAACATCCCAACCGCGGCGACTATGGGGAAAGCCGCGAGCACGGCTAACGGAAACGGGGCCCCCAGGGTGGTGTATAGAAGAAACACCACGTAAGCGCCGAGCATATAGAACTCGCCGTGGGCAAAGTTCGCCATTTTCATCACACCGAACCCAAGTGCCAGTCCCACGGCCACGGTGGAATAAACCGAACCCTGGACGATTGAATTCGCTATGGTCTGTATGAGCGTCGAAAATTCCACGCTGGGACCCCTCTCCTCCGGGATGATGGGCGTTTTTTAAGCCTGAGCGGGCAATACCGGGCTTCGAATCAGCCGATACCCCACACCATCCTTACCCCAAGGTGATGACAAACATCAACTCGGGGTAAGGAATTACGACATCAGGCCCTTTGATCAAACATCTGGCCCTTGTCCCTGACTACAGCAATAATCTCCTTCTTGCGCGCCTCGAACCAGTCCTCAAACCTGATCTGGGCAGTGATTCGCTTTATACCGTCTTTGACTTCACAGAACGGTATCGGCGGCGACACCATATTTTTGATGCCCCACATTTCCTCGCCGCTCATCGGACCCGGTCCCAATATCGTTGGGACGGAGGGCTGGGCCCGCAGCGCTTTCAGCACTTCGTCCGGATCAAAAGTCCCCGCCAGCTGGCAGCCCTGGGCCCACACATCCAGCATGATGACGTGATCCCAGTCGATGCCGGTGATCGGCCGGTGCACATCTTCCGGTCCACCCTCACCGTAGCGTGCGATCCACTGCTGATAGAATTCATGCTGATACGACGGCTCGCCCCACCACGGATCGTCAAACAATGGAAAGCTGTTGGTGGCGCCCTCGACGTACTCCTTGGGGACGCGGGTCATCACTGAGGATTCCTCAATGTAATTCGCGGAAATGATGCCCTTGAAGCCCTGCAGAAAAAGCTGCTCTATGATGCCGATAACGAAGTCAGGATAGGATAGATTCATGCTGACGACATCGGGTTTCTCGGCCAGCATGGCGGTGACCACCGGCGCAAAGTCCGTCGTTTCCAGGGCGTAATGTTTGTCGTAAACGACGTCCCATCCATCCGCAATCGCTGAGCCGACCTCCCATGCCTGGGCAGTCAGGCCGATGGTGTCGTCCTGAGAAGTCACCGCCCACCGTTTGAGGTTCGGATTCGTCATTTTGTGATACATGGGACGCATCATATCGATGCGCGGCGTAACGTCGCCGCCGGCAATCAGATACGGCCGGTCCGGTTTGATATCAGTCGCGATCAGGCTGGCATAGAACACCTTGTGTTTATTGAGAAACGGGTGAGTCGCGTCGGCCGGATTGCCACCGATGGCGCTGATGAATTTGACTTTGTTCTTGAGCACGAGTTCTTTGGCGCCCTGCAATGCCTTGCTGCCAATGGCTTCATCATCGAACTTGTACATCTTCAAGGGATACCGGGTACCTCCAACCAGCAGCCCGCCTTCGCTGTTGACCTGATCGATGAACATCTGGTTGCCGGTCAGCCCGGGCAGCCCCCATCCGGCGTCGGGCCCCGACAGGGCGCCGAGAAAACCAATATTAACCGTCTCCCCGATCGGCTCCTTTGGTTTGGCCGCCTTGGCAACTTCCTCGGGCTCCATGTCCGGAAAATAGTTTCTTAGCGTTGCGGCTAGAGTTGAGGAGCCAAAACCACCAAACAATACACCCGCCGATGTCGCTTTGAGCACGTTCCTACGGCTAATTTTCATCATTTTATCCTCTTTGGTTTGTTGTAGTGTTTGCCCTCAATAATAACTCCTTGTGGCGGCAATTAATACTTTATCCCCGCATCGAGAAAACCGTTCTTTTCAACCTGGAGCCCGAAGACCTGAGGGCGATCACGCTGGTGATCTCCGAGGACACCGGCATTCCATTGGTAGTACGACCAAGCACGCGGCCCAGGCTGTTAAATCGTACGAATGACCTCGCCCTGGTCGATGACCTCGAGTGTCATACCATGAGCATCCATCATGGGTTTGACCAGCCCCTGCACCATCGGCACCGCGGCTTCTGCCGCTTCCTTACTGACGTAGTTGCTGACCAGAAGCCACTTGTGATCGTCGACTTCCACCATGTGGTGGCCGACGTGCTTGTCGCTGGCATTGATTGCGGGCACAACGGACGCGTCATAGTCGGCCAGCAGCCCATCTCTATGCCCCGGGTTGCAGGTGATCCGGTAGACTTTTGAATACATGTTGCCCTCCTTCGATATTGGTTTCGGTGACATAAAAACTCAATTGGAGGTTCAGCATAGCATAGCCACAATTCCGGAGCAGATACGACAAACCTCTGGGTCCGGAAATCCCGGACACCGCACACTGCTTGTGAGCGATCGGGTGTCCAAATGTCTGTGCTAGTATCCGTGAACATTATCACACGTGTTCCTAGAAAATGGGTTGCCAATATTTTTCCCCCACCGACAGCGGCGCTAATACGTATACCGTCGCGATGCCTAAACTCACATTCGGGCGCGGATGTCTCTACGAATCCGGCCGTCGTGTCGCTGTGAGAGGCATGAAACGCGCGGCGCTCATCACGGACCCGTTTCTGGTAGATGGTCCCTATGTCGACACTGTCAAACGTTCGCTCGCAGACAATGGCATCGAAGCCGATATCTTTTCGGAGGTGCGAATTGAACCCTGCGACGCAACGGTAATGTCCGCGGCCGAATTTCTCGCGGAGGGTGACTTCGACGGTGTAGTTTCGATCGGTGGGGGTTCGGTCATGGATACGGCCAAGGCGGCAATGGTGTATGCGCTGTACCCTGCGGATTTTCTGGACTATTTTGGTCCACCCATTGGAAGGGGCAAACCGGTACCCGGACCCGTTCTGCCACACCTAGCCTGTCCCACCACGTCGGGCACCGGCTCGGAATGCACGTCTTTGTCGGTGATCCGCATCAACGATCTTAACACCAAGTTCGTCCTCGGAAGTCCGCACATTCTACCCGACGAGGCGCTGGTCGATCCGGCGTGCTGCGACACCCTTCCCGCCAACGTGGTTGCGTCAACCGGATGCGACCTGCTCAGCCACGCCATCGAGTGTTACACGGCCCGGGCGTACACGACGTGGGGCCGCATCGACGACCCCGCGGCGCGGCCGTACATACAGGGTGCCAATCCCTGGAGCGACCTGGCTGCACGAGAAGCGCTCGAGCTGGTCGGACGCTACCTTGTCCGCGGGGTCGCGGATCGGACGGACATCGAAGCACGCGACAGCCTGATGTGGGCGGCAACGCTGGCCGGAATGGCCTTCGGCAACTCCGGGACCCACTTGCCCCATGCAATGTCATACGGCGTGACCCACCTGATGCAGGACGTAACCACACCAGACTACGACGTGAAGAGCCCCTTCGTGCCGCACGGCATCAGCGTCATCGTCAGCGCACCTGCGATATTCAGATACACGGCTGAATCGGCGCCGGATAGGCATTTCCAGGCGGCGAAATATCTGGGGGCTGACTGCGAACATGCCGGGCCGGCTGACGCCGGCGAGATCGTGGCAAACCGGATTATCGACATGATGAAGAGCACCGCCATACCAAACGGTCTCGGCGGCGTCGGATTCACTCACGGCGACGTAAAAGCGCTAACCGAATCTACTATTCGGCAGAAACGGGCCATCGCTAACGCACCAAGGGAGACGAACGCCACGGATATCGAAAACATGTACAACAATGCGCTGAGCTATTGGTAGCGCCTATCCGCAATGCACCATTGATACCCAGGGGAGGAGGCGTGCCTTACGCCGATTCAATCGCGGCGGGGCGCCGCTCCTACAACCCCGGGCATCGTTCCATTTCCTTGTCGGAGGCGCGCCTCGCGCCGATTCCTACCTCGGTCGCCGAACCCAGCGGCTCCCACAATGTAAACATTAAGCGGCCGGTCCTTGGTTTTGTAGACTTCCTTTGAAGGAAATCCGGGCTGTTCGTTTCCCACACATCCGGAGACATCAGATACACCGTTACATTGCCCTGTCCCAAGCACCCGGCGATGTCGGATCCTATCGCATCGACATCGGAGGCGTTTCTGAATATCTTGTACTCGACATCGATGGCATTGAGCAGGTCTTCGACCTTACCGCCAAATATGACCTGCGCTTCGATGAGCTCATTGTAGTAGACGCGCCACGAAACAAATATGGGCAGTCCCTACCGGTGCGACTTCTGCAGCGTATAAAGTTCCGTAATCAGATCGCCCAGCCCGACGGATTCACCAGTAATGTCCAGGACATCGGAGCCGTTCGGAACTTGCGCCATCAATGCATTGAGTTTGTTGCACGGCAGATAGGCAGCCTTGTCTAATTTGTTGTCGACCAGTGCCTGCCATATTCTCTCGGCGTTAGTCTTTCAATTTACAGCTCTGTATCGTGAAACGGGGTATTATAGCTATACTTCGAGCCACGCCCCGGTAGCTCAGTCGGATAGAGCAGCCGCCTCCTAAGCGGCAGGTCGGAGGTTCGAATCCTCTCTGGGGCGCCATTCATCACAGGCCCGTACCGGACACATGGATTACGTTTTATAGCCCCGAAATGAGCAAAACTTTGTAACCCATTCGGACACGACCCCGCCAGAATTATTCCCCAGGATAACCACAACCGGAGTCATCCGGAACTAATACTACCGGCACACCCCGTCGCTCACAGAAGAGAATCAAGCGCTTAAATGGAGTATATATTGGTATATACTCTACCGATGACACTATTGGAACGAGTGTGTAAAGCGCTGAACCGCGCCAAGGTCCGCTACGTCATTGTCGGCGGATATGCGGTGGCTTTACACGGGGCGATTCGCGGCACGTTGGGTATAGACATCGCCTTACGTTGGACAAAGAACGATTTATTGAAAACCGAAGCCGCATTAATGGAGATCGGACTTGTTTCACGTTTACCCGTGACAGCGCTGGATGTGTTCGATTATCGTGAAGAATACATCCGAAATCGCAACCTTGTTGCATGGAATTTTCATAACCCTTCCGATCCCTCCAAGCAATTAGATGTGATCATTAATATCGACGCAAAAGGCAAAAGGGCTGTGTACAAACGCCTACCGGATACGTCCGTCCCCTTGCTGAATATAAAAGATCTTATCGAGATGAAAAAAGCAAGCGGTCGACCCCAGGATATCGAGGATATTAGAGCGCTGGAAAAATTGAAATGAAAACGATTCAGCTCTTTTCCGACGACTATCTAGCGCAGTGCAAAAAACTGTCCACGGAGCAGATCGTGAGATATCTGGAAGATTTCCGCGCAATCAATGCACCGCTCATTAAGACCGAGTGCAGATTAATCAGCATAAAAATCGAGGCGGACCTCTTGGATGCGTTCAAAACCAAAGCTCGCCTCGACGGCGTTCCATACCAAAGCCGAATCAAGAAAATCATGCGTGAGTGGTTGAAGAACGAAGGTTAGTCTGCCTGGCATTCCCCTATCTGCCAGGATGTCGGGGACACAATACTTAGTTGTTTAGATGCCAGCCGAAGCTTGGATGGATTAAGTATCGTGTCCCCAGATCTACTCGCTAATCTCTGACAACGGTTACGGAACATCCTGCGTGTCGTGCGACCCTGGCGGAGTTCGGGCCCAATAAAAAGTCGGCCAGTGACGGGCGGTGAGCACCCATCACGATTTGATCAATATTCAGGTCCTTGGCAGCTTCGACGACTTCCCTGTATACCGTGCCGTTTTCAACGACCACACCGGCATAAAGATCTTTGGGTATATGTTTATCGGCAATTTCCTTGAGTTTCTTCTCGGCGTCGTCCTTCCATTGCTGTAAAGGATATTCTTCCGATCCATGCATTTCGCCGCGGATTGCGTAACGGGCATCGACAAGCGGAGTAATGCCCGGAATTACGGTCATAAGATATATCTGACTTCCTTCAAGCCCTGTGGCCATATCGACGGTTTTTTTGATGATGCTCTGCCAGGATTCTTCTTCTGCCAGATCTATCGAGGCTAGATAATTAGTCATTTCGTATTCTCCTAGTTAACTGTTCGTGATTAGTCTTTATCCGGCATATTGAAATCCCGTGGGCTGGGTAAGGCGCACAAATACAGAACCCAGACCGTGAACAAAATCATAAGAATGTTAATCAGGGATACGTCAAAACTGAAAGGCAGGGTTTTGTCCACCACATCGATTTTGGGTACTAGAGCGGCATGAACAGGAATCGCAGGATCGACAACTTCACCAGTTTTGAGTGCCTCATTGATCAAACCCACGGCTTCATCACTGACTGGGACCGCCGAGGCGACGCCCACCGTACCGGGTCCGACTTCCCCCATTTGTTGCTGCTTTTCAACAGGACTTGCCAGGACGAACTGTGTGCTGACGCTCGACACAGGCAGAAGCTGGGACGGATAAGTTTCCGCTGCAATGGTTGAAGGTCTGATAAAGCTGTATCTGGCGGTGTGGCCGCCTTGAAACCACTCGTCCAGCTGTACAAGATTCACAGCCGTGTTCTCCAGCGCGTTCTTTATTGTCCTGTCACCCTGTGGAACCATGGTGAAAATTCCATCGAATTCGCCATTCACCAGCGCCGTCACCTGTTCATTCAAGTTACCTTCGGGGCGGACTATTTCCACGGTTTCCAACAAACCCAAAGAGCTCAGCAGCATTTCCAAAACGATTGCTGAACCGGTTCCCTCAGCGCCGGTGGCGATTTTCTTCATGTCCACGATAGAACTGGTGGCGCCGATTTTTCTGGCGATAAGGTGCGCGGTCTTGTAACCGAGCACGGCAAATGCCCTAGCGCTGCCTTTGGCGACAGGGCCGTCATCGCCTATCGAGTAGAATGACTCCGCTCCGACCATTCCCAGCCGCGATTCACCGTCCGACAATGCTTGCAAGGGGTCTGCCGAATTCGAAATCTCCAGATCCCTTCCGGGGAAACCCGCACGGATGGCTCTCAACGCTGTGGCGGTCTGGCTGCTTCGACCAATACTCGGATCGGCCGCTACCAGTAGTTTTTCAACCGCCGAACCGGCTGCGTCTTCGGGTAACAGTCCTTTGGAAACTAAAAAGGACGCGGCTACGGATGCCGGGGTTTGTGCGTCCAGATCCACGGCTTTGTTCATGGCCTGCATGTCCGCTGCACTGATCGCGCCGCCCAATTTGTTGAGCAATTCGGCAAGAGTGGGAATCTTCGCCAATGCATCCGTTCGCACTAGAGGGGCGGGTTCATACACTGGGAAAAATTTCTGCTCGTCCTGCAAAACAACAAGATTGTACTCGGCTATCTGGCCATCGGTTACGAATAATTCGGCAACGTCGGCGGATCCGTCCAGTAAGGCTAATACAATCTTGTCCTTTCCCTCGCTGCCCCCTGGGAACACGGACAAATTCCCGACTGTAATCCCATAGCGCCTGGCCATCGGGCGCAGTCCATCCGCCGCCCGAGTGGAAAAATCCTCGTCTACGGCAAAGTTTATTGGGGTGCCGGTATTCGCTAAATCACCAATTGAACCCACACCCAGTTCCTGGGCCCTCTCCGAAGTCATGACAATGGCATAGTCATTGGAGAATCCAAACCGGTCCTTCCACTCCAGTCCCAGGGGTTCAAACAACTCGCGCACCTTTGAAGTGGACTCATCGCCGTCGCTTATTGGCGCCTGTCCCAGAAAGATCAGTCCGGTGCCGTTGTATTCCGGATAAACGTCCAATACGTTTTGCTTGGCTGCCTCCATGATTTCCTGGGTATCACCAAACGGAATATTTCGCTCGACACTTATTCCTTCATTTTCGGCCAGCTGCGCGATCATTTCTGCAAGAATCATGCTTTCCGCGAAATTCTTTGAGCCGATGCGGAGGGTATGGTCTTCATTCGCACAACCGATTAATACGAACGAAATCGTGAGAACGAAAAGAGATCGACTTATTCTGTTAAACATAATCATTCTCCTCATGACGTTGTGCTTTCAGCTTGCGAATCGGGGGCGCTTCGCACCTTTGTATGTACTTTTCTGACAAGAGGATCCTCGCGAACCACCCTGATAAATCCCGCCATCTG
>CAMYOI010000043.1 GCA_947259955.1 uncultured Gammaproteobacteria bacterium | reverse complement strand
CGATCCATAGCACCGGCTATGCATCTCACTCCAGCCCGGCGTTCATCGGCACCTGTCCTGCGCAATCGCTCGGGATCCTGGTGAGAAATGCGGGCTAGGTGAATCCGAAGACTCCCGGGAGTCGGCTATGGAGCCAAAATTCTGTCACGCGTTGATTGTGTTTTTGGCATCCCAAGGCGGATAATCATCTGTCGGCCGAGGAGCAGGCCGCTGCGTCGGCAATGATGACCGGAAGCAGGGGCCTTGTGGCGACGCTGGTGATAAACATGACGAATTTATGGCAAGCCTGGGGAAGGTGACATCGGGATGCACGTAAGGATGATGGGCAAGTTTCGACTCGTTGCGAGAGATTGTTCATGACAGAGAGCACCGCCGTCCAGGCAACCCCGCCGCGTCATTTGCCGAAGATTCGGGGCGGGCAGACGCCCCCCGCCTGGATGATCGAGCACACCGGCAGGAACATGCACGTGCTCGGCCCGACACCCGAGCTGCTGGCCGAATGGCGGTCCGCCGGTCTCTCACTTCCTGATCTGCCGGCCATACGGCGCTACCGCCTGCAGCGAGTGCGGGAGCAGCTGCGCGCCGCGGATTGTGACGCCGCTTTACTTTACGATCCCCTGAACGTGCGCTACGCAACGGACACGACCAATATGTCGCTGTGGACGATGCACAACGCGGTGCGCTATGCCTTCGTCTCGACCGATGGCCCGGTGATCGTATTCGAATTCTCGGAAGGCGAGTTTCTGTCTGCGCACTCCGACGTTGTCGACGAGATCCGACCCGCGACGTCGCTGCACCCGTTTTACACCGGAAACCGGGTGCAGGAGGTTAGCCGGCGATGGGCCGGCGAGGTGGTTGCGCTGCTCGACGAGCATGGACGCGGAGGCCGCCGCCTTGCCATCGACATGCTGTCACTCGACGGCATACGCGCCCTCGAAAAAGAGGGTGTGGATCTGGTCAGCGGCCAGGTCCTGCTGGAGGATGCGCGGCTGGTAAAGAGTGAAGATGAGATCCATGCGATGCGCTGCGCGGTGCACGCGTGTGAAAGAAATATCGACGACATGCGCGCCATCTTCGAGCCGGGCGTCACGGAGGTTGCGCTGTGGGCACGGTTGCAGGAATCGAACTTTCTGCGTTTTGGAGAGTGGGTCGAGACCCGACTGCTTTCGTCAGGGCTTCGCACCAATCCGTGGTATCAGGAAGCAAGCAGCAAGGTCGTAGAGGTGGGAGAGTTGATGGGTTTCGATACCGATCTCATCGGAGCCTACGGCATGTGCGTGGATATGTCGCGCACCTGGCTGTGCGGCGGCGGTCGCCCCTCACCGGCGCAGGCGGATCTGTTTGATCGCGCCCGCGAGACCATCGAGCGCAACACCGAACTGTTCCGGCCCGGGGTGACGCTGCGGGAGATCACAGAGCGGCTGTGGTATCCACCGGTCGAAGACTACAACGGCTACACGGTGCTGGCCCACGGGGTCGGACTGTGTGACGAATACCCCTCGATTTTCACGCGGGAGAGGTGGGACGAGGTCGGCTTCGACGACGTTATCCAAGCCGGGTTCGTCATCAGCGTCGAGGCGTTCGTCGGACGGCGCTCGGGCGGCGAGGGCGTCAAGCTCGAGCAGCAGGTCGTCGTTCGGGACTCGGGACCCGAGCTGCTGACGCACTATCCGTTGGAGCTTATTTAAACCGCATTTCTCACCAGGATCCCGGCCGGATCAACACGGCGAGTTCGGATTTGCCATTGACTGCCGGGCCGGTTGCTCATAACGTACATATCTTGCAGGTCCAGAATGAGGAACCAAAAGTGAGCGGAAATGACGACCAGGTAGGAAGCAACCAAGAAAAGCAGTCCGAAACCAGTCAGCAGGATATGGAAACCAAAGGAACTGGAGATCGTAAAAGAGATCACCTCTGATTACCCATGCTCCGACTGCTTCTCGCGCTGCTCACGCATCAGCTGGGCGAGTTCGTTGGTATAGGTCGTCAATGAGAGCAGTGCCGCGCTTGCCCCGGCCTGGTCGCGTTCCGCGATCGCATTTGCAATCGCGCCATGCAGGTCCGCGATGCGCGTCCTCACCCGCATGCGGTAGGTGATCATATTCATCAACGGTTGCATCGCGTCGATGACGCCTACCATCTGGAACGACAGCACCGGATTGCCGGTGGCTTCCACCACGGTGCGATGAAAGCGCACGTCGGAAGCACAAAATTCCTCATCACCGAGATTGTCGCCCCGCTGCAGCTCGATTTCATTGTGCATCGCCGTAAGGTGCGTTTTATCGCGCCGCTCGCACGCCAATGGCAAGCACGCCGCTTCCAGAGTGTGGCGGCCCTCGGCAACGGTGTCGAAGGGAATCTCGTTCATTCCCAGTAAAAGCGTCGCCGTGGTGAACAGCGATTCGTGTGCCTCCGACCAGCTCAGGCGATTGACGAAAACCCCGCCACTGGACCCTCGCCGGGTGCGGATCAGATTCTGCGCGGCCAGACGTTTGAGTGCCTCCCGGACCGTTGGCCGGGACACGCCGAAGCGATGCGCAAGCTCCATTTCGCTCGGCAGGCGCTCGTCGACCACCAGTTTGCCTTCCATAATGGCGCTGCGGATGGCGTCCGCGATCTGTTTGGACATGCCTTCCTTGTTTATAGAGCTGTATTCGATAGTCATTTGGGATTCAAGAGGTAATGTAGGGTCCAAATTATGTCCTTAATAGTATACTGTCAATTGAACAAACATTTAATTGTTTGACATTTTAAATATCAATGACCTAATATCGCGCGTCCCGCCCGAATAGCCGGCTTCGGTCGACGGGTTGGAGTTGAACCGAGGAGGTCGACCATACCCCATGCTTGGCGAAACGAGACTATTACGCGACGCGCGCTGGCTCGGATTCTTTGCCTTGATCCTGTTGGCCTGGGCGTTGATGTTTGCCATGTCCGTGCCAAGTGGGTCGCTTTCCAACGGACCGGGCTGGGCGGCTGCCCTGACGGAGCTTTGTTCTTTCAGCGCACGTGAGACAGGGTTCTGGAGCGTATATGCCATGTGGGCGTTGATGGCGGCGGCGATGATGGCGCCGACTTTCACTCCGGCTCTGAAGACCTATGAAGACCTTCATCATGCCGGCGCCGGCTCGAGATCGGGCTTCATGATGCTTGTCAGCGGCTATTTGTTGGTGTGGTTCGCGTATGCGTTGGCAGGTTCATCCGCCCAGTGGCAGCTCTCCGGGTACGGATTGCTGACGCCAACCGGCGCCAGCTCGTCGATGTGGCTGAATTCCGGACTGCTGCTAATGGCCGGGTCGTACCAGTTCAGCAAACTGAAAAATTCCTGTCTGAACAGGTGCAGGTCACCGATTGCTTTTTACTTCGCGCATTGGCGCGACGGCCCCGGCGGCGCCTTCTACATGGGCTTGCGTCTTGGCGTGGTGTGCGCCGGCTGCTGCTGGGCGCTCATGCTTCTGGCCTTCGTCGGCGGCACCATGAATCTGATCTGGATGGGCGTTGCGATGGTCTTGATGACGCTGGAGAAACTGCCGCAACCCGGCAATTACCTGACGGAGCCTTTAGGCTACACACTGATATTCGGGGCCGCACTGATAGCCGGGTGCGCCATTGCCTTCACACTGTAAAACTTGCGGAGAACTGTCATGAGTGATTGGGCTATCAAGGGCGAGCTGATCCTGAACTGCAACTGCACGGTATTCTGCCCGTGCGTGGTATCTCTTGGCGCGCACCCGCCGACCGAGGGTTACTGTTTGGCGTGGGCGGGCGTGCGCATCGACGATGGGCACTTCGCGGAGGCGGACCTGTCTGGATTGAACGTTGGTTTGATGCTGGAGATTCCGGGGCGTATGGGTCGCGGCAACTGGAAGTGCGCAGCCTACA
Source organism: uncultured Gammaproteobacteria bacterium (assembly GCA_947259955.1). GTDB lineage: Bacteria > Pseudomonadota > Gammaproteobacteria > Arenicellales > JAANXG01 > JAHEKE01. The sequence goes on along the minus strand of CAMYOI010000043.1, from coordinate 20,121 downwards.
TCGACGAACGCGCTTCGGATGATGCGTTCGACGGATTGATCAAGATTTTTTCAGGAGCGGCGCGCGGCACTACCGGTTTGTTCAGGGTGCTTGTCAGCGAATTTCTTGCCGCCGAGCGAGCACCGGTGACCTTCGAGACCGAGGGCAAGAAACGCCGCCTCACCGTCGGCCGGCTGATCAAGGGAGAAGTCGAACCGATCACCGGGCCGGATCCCGAACACGACGTGATGATAACGAATACCGCCTACTGGATGGGACCGGACATCACCGTAGCCGCCGCCAACCAGGGCCGGGTGCGCGCTCACGGCCGGGTATGGGATTTCGACGGTCGCAGCGCCGAGATCTGTCAGATAAGCTGGTCCGGTCCGAACTGACACAAGCCTTGAGGTAACCAACCATGCAGCCCACTTTGCTCTCGATCACTGCTCGAATCCGGCGCACGCCGTTTACCGACCGCGTAGTCGCCGCTGGCGTCAGAGGCTACACCGTCTACAACCATATGCTGCTGCCGAGTTCATTCGAGTCGGTGGAAGCAGACTACGACCATCTGAAGCGTCACGTGCAGGTATGGGACGTATCCTGCGAACGCCAGGTGGAAATCAGGGGCCCGGATGCCTTCAGGCTGACACAGCTGTTGACGCCCCGCGACCTGAGTCACATGCAGGATGATCAGTGCTACTACACACCCATGGTGGACGAATCCGGTGGCATGCTGAACGACCCTGTGACGCTGCGTATAGAGGAGGATTGCTACTGGGTATCCATAGCCGACTCGGACCTGTTGTACTGGGCCAAAGGTATTGCCGCGGGCATGCGCTTGGAGGTCGATGTGGATGAACCCGACGTGTCGCCGCTGGCGGTGCAGGGGCCGAAGGCCGATGACCTGATGGCCCGGGTATTCGGTGAAACCGTTCGAGACATCCGCTTCTTCCGCTACCGGAGGTTGCCCTTCGAGGGCAGAGAAATGGTGGTCGCCCGCTCCGGTTACTCGAAACAGGGCGGCTTCGAAATATACGTGGACGGCGGTGAATACGGTGAACCGCTGTGGGATGCGCTGTTTGCCGCCGGCGAGGATCTTGGCGTGCGCGCGGGCTGTCCCAACATTATCGAACGAATCGAGGGTGGTTTGCTGTCCTACGGCAGCGACATGACCCGGGAAAACACACCGCACGAGTGCGGACTGAGCCGCTTCTGTGATACCCGTGCGGCGATCGGCTGCATCGGGCGCGAAGCGTTGTTGCGCATGCTGCATGACGGCCCGGCTCGACAGATTCGCGGCGTGCGGATTCAGGGCGACGTGGTGCCAACCTGCACCGAGCCGTGGCTTGTTCACGCCGATGGGCACGCGGTAGGCAAGGTGACTTCGGCAGCCTGGTCACCGGATCTTCGAACCAATGTCGCCATTGGCATGATCGACGCCAGCCACTGGGATATCGGTACGACCGTCGAGGTCGACACCCCCTCCGGCACGCGTCTTGGCGATGTGAGCGCGCTGCCATTCGTCAAATAACTTGGCGCCGTCGGTATTCGCGGTGCCAGAATCTCAACAGAGGTGAACAACATGAACTTTAACGCCCTGGTCGTCGAGAAAGACGATGACGGCAACACCCGCGCATCGGTACAGCAGGTCGAAGAGTCCCGCCTGCCGGACGGCGATGTCACCGTTTCGGTGGAATACTCCACTCTGAACTACAAGGACGGTCTGTGTATCGGCCCGGGCGGCGGACTCGTGCGGAACTACCCGCATGTACCGGGCATCGATTTCGCAGGCACGGTCGCGTCTTCCTCCGGCCATCGTTTCAAGACCGGCGACAAGGTCGTGCTGACCGGTTGGCGGGTCGGCGAATCCTGGTGGGGAGGATATGCGCAGAAGGCCCGTGTCAAGGCCGACTGGCTGGTGCCGCTGCCCGACCCGCTGACAACCCGTGACGCCATGGCCGTGGGTACCGCCGGTCTGACCGCCATGCTTGCGGTGACGGCGCTCGAGGATCACGGCATGAAACCCGGCCACGGTCCGGTGCTGGTTACCGGTGCCGCCGGCGGAGTGGGTTCGGTGGCTACCGCCATCCTGGCGAAACTGGGTTACGAGGTCGCGGCGGTTACCGGCCGTCCGGAAACCACCGACTACCTCGAGTCACTCGGCGCGAGCCGCATCGTACCGCGGAAAGAGATCAGCGAGACCACAAAGCGCCCTTTGGAGAGCGAGACCTGGGCGGGCTGTGTCGATGCCGTCGGCGGAGCGATGCTGGCCCGCGTGCTGGGACAGATGAAATACGGCGCATCGGTGGCGGCGGTCGGTCTCGCCGGTGGCGCCAATCTCCCGGCCACCGTCATTCCCTTCATCCTGCGCGGCGTCAACCTGCTCGGCATCGACAGCGTAATGCGGCCATTTGATGACCGCCTTGCCGCCTGGAAACGCATCGCCGCCGACCTGCCGCTCGACAAGCTCCATGCGATGAGCAGCGACGCTACCCTTGCCGATCTGCCGCAACTCGGCCGCGACATCCTCAAAGGGCGGGTCAGAGGCCGCGTCATTGTCGATGTCAACGCCTGATCAAATCATCGGTGTTTGTTCCAATTCGCCGACCGGAGTAACATTTCAAATTACCGAAGTATCCAACATAAGTCGATCCAACCGATAAGAAATCGATCCAACCGATAAAGGAGGTCTTGATATGAAACTCGATGCACTTAATTTGCCTCATTCGCTGCTGATCGCTTTGTTTGTTTCCGCGCCGTTTTTTCTCGGCTCACCCGTCACCGCCAACGCCGACGAGACCTGTATGTCGCCGTACATGGCCAAAATCGTCGGACAGGAGGACTACGTCTATGTCTGGACGCTGGGCCAGGAGGGCATCGGCGACGAACAGGACAAGCTGGTCACCATCGACGTCAACCCGAATTCCGACAAGTATGGGAAGGTGGTCGACTCGGTGTCCGTCGGCGGGCGGAACGAGGCGCACCATTCCGGGTTGACCGACGACCGCCACTACCTGTGGGCGGCCAGCCTGGATACCAGCAAGATATTTGTTTTCGACGTGCACACCGACCCCGCCAAGCCGAAACTCCATAAGGTAATCACCGATTTCGTTGCGAAAAGCCAGGGTGTCGTCGGCCCCCATACGACTTACGCACTCCCGGGGCGTATGATAATCACCGGATTGTCCAACAACAAAGACCACGGCGGGCGGACGGCGCTGGTGGAATATACTAACGAGGGTGAGTACGTCAGCACTTACTGGATGCCGACCGATGACAACCTGAACGGCGCGGAGAAATCGGGGCAGTTCGCCGACGGCTACGGCTACGACATTCGTGCTTTGCCTCGGCGCAACGTCATGGTGACCTCTTCGTTTACCGGGTGGAACAACTACATGATGAACCTGGGCAAGATGATGGGCGACCCGGAGGCGATGAAGCGGTTTGGTAATACCGTGGTGGTGTGGAACCTGCACACCAGGAAACCAAAAAAGGTGTTGGACGTACCCGGGGCGCCGCTGGAGATACGTTGTGCATGGGGTCCGCAGCACAATTACTGCTTTACCACCACCGCACTGACGTCGAAGATCTGGCTGATTTACGAAGATGAGAAAGGCGAATGGCAAGGCAAAGCGGTCGCGGATATCGGTGATGCGAGCAAGATTCCGCTGCCCGTCGACATTTCGATTTCGGCGGACGACAACCTGCTGTGGGTCAATACTTGGAATGACGGAACGTCGAGGGTGTTCGACGTGTCCGACCCGCACGCGCCGAAAGAGATCTACACTCAAAGAATCGGCGATCAGGTCAACATGTTGTCACAGAGCTGGGACGGCAAGCGCGTCTACTTCACCTCGTCACTGTTGAACAACTGGGACAAACGCGAGGGTAAAGCCGGCGACGTCCAGTATTTCAAGGCGTATACCTGGGACGGGAACACGCTGAATCACAAGTTCTCCATCGATTTCTGGGCGGAGAAACTCGGCTCTCCGCATCAGATGCGGTTCGGTGCCTACGCGCTCTATTCGCAGGGGACACCCGTTGAAAAATTGGTCTCGGCAGTGCAGTAACGGATTCTCGCAGCCGCGAGGTGTGTCAGAGGGGCCGGCCGTAACCTTGGCGGCCCCCGATTTATTTTGCGTTCTACCCGGGTGGAAGCGATGAACATGCGCAAGGCCGTTTGGTCGCTGGCGGTCTTGATTCTGGCGAGCGCGGCCCACGCCACCGGCGACCATCCGGCGATCGATAGGGATATCATCAGAGCGCCGGGGTGGGGTAGACTCGATTTCGATCCGCCCGACCCCGGGACTTACCCTCTGCCGCCTCTGCGACCGGCTCCCGATGGCGAAGTGCTCCTGGCCGATCAAGCATCCGCCAGTCTGCATTCGTTGTTCGGGGACCGAATCGTACTGCTCAACTTCATGTACAGCTCTTGCCAGGATATCAACGGCTGCCCCCTGGCCACGGCGGTGTTCTATCAGGTCAAAAAACGCCTTTCACAGGAAGGCTGGGGCGACCGGGTGAAACTGATCAGCTTGAGCTTCGACCCGGAGAATGATTCTCCGGAAGTCATGCAACTCTATGGTGCGGGCTTCGACCGGGCGGGCGTACCCTGGGATTTCGTCACAACTGCGGGCCCGCGCCAACTGCAGCCGCTGCTCGACGGCTACGACCAGAGAATTCTGCGGGAAACCGACGAGCAGGGAAACGAGATGTCGACCTTCGCGCACATCCTGCGCGTCTATTTGATCGATGACGAGAGGCGGATACGAAATATATACAGCGTGTCCTATCTGCACGCTGACGTGCTGGTCAACGACGTCAAGACCTTGGCCATGGCCGACCAGGGAACTCAGGTCGCCGACGCGTCGGAAGCCGCGGCGTCGGCTGTGTACAGGCCCGGAGACTACAAAGCCGGCTATGAAAGCGCCGACTATCAGACCCGGTCCGTCCGGCTGGACCAAAGATCAGGCAAACCCGCGGACTTGATGCGCTTTGTCGAATCGCCGCCGTTGGGATTGCCCCAGGTCTCCGTGCCTCAAGATAATCCGGTGACAAAGGAAAAGGTGGCGTTGGGGCGCAAGCTTTTTTTCGATCGCCGATTGTCGTTGAACGACACGTTCTCATGTGCAATGTGTCACGTCCCCGAACAGGGTTTTGCTCACAACGAACTGGCAACCGCTGTTGGCATCGAAGGTCGCACCGTGCGGCGAAACGCGCCGACGATCTACAACGTCGCTTACCTTGAACGCCTGTTTCAAGACGGCCGCGAACACAGCCTGGAAAACCAGGTCTGGGGGCCGCTGCTGGCGAAGAACGAGATGGGGAACCCGTCGGTTGGATCGGTGATCGAGAAGCTCCGGCACATTCCCGACTACGCCGGCCAATTCGAACGATCGTTCGGGCGCGGGCCCGGCATGGAGACTATCGGAATGGCCCTGGCCGCCTACGAGCGGACCCTCAACTCGGCGAATTCTGCGTTTGACAGGTGGTACTTCGCAAAAGAAGAGGAGGCGATGGACGACGCCGCGATTCGGGGATTCAAAGTTTTCACGGGCAAGGGACGGTGCGTTGCCTGTCACCTCATGGAGAAAGACTATGCGTTGTTTACCGACAACAAGCTGCACAATACCGGCGTGGGTTATTCAGCCTCCATGGGCCTGCCCTCCACGGCTGGACACAGGGTCCTGATCGCACCGGGTGTGGAAATCGAGGTGGCCCCGGGGTCAGTGCAGGAGACAGAGCGCCGACCCAATGATCTGGGTTTGTACGAGGTTACGCAAAATCCGGGGGATCGCTGGAAGTACCGCACGCCCAGCTTGAGAAACGTCGCCTTGACCGCGCCGTACATGCACGACGGTTCGCTGCTCACTCTTGAAGACGTGGTTAAATTCTACAATCGAGGCGGCATACGGAACGACTTGCTGGACCCGCTCATCCGCCCGCTGGAACTGGTTGATGGAGAGGTCCGGGACCTGGTTGAGTTCCTGCGTTCGCTGACCGGAGACAACGTAGAGGCCATCGTGGCCGACGCGTTCGCGGCACCGGTCGGAGACATCAAGCAAGAGGACCCGCATTGGAGTCACGAAAACCAGATCCAATACGAAGCGAACTGACCATATCGGGACAGTCCACTGGCTGTAAACAGTGAATAAGCCGCTGCTAATGTTCTTGTTCATCAGCCTGTGGAGCGCTGGCGCGGTTGCCGTTGATACCGCCGCTGAAATCCGGGAGTTTCACCTGCCGGACTTGAATGGTGAGATGCGATCCTCCGACGAATTTCGGGATCGGGTGATTCTCGTCAATTTCTGGGCAACCTGGTGCGCCCCCTGCCGCCGCGAGATGCCCGCTTTGAACCGCCTGCATCAACGTTTGGCCAGCCGCGGTTTCAGCGTCATCGGGATCCACGTGGGTCCCGACGCGGCGTTGGCAGAGTCGTTTTTACAGAAGGTCTTGGTATCGTTTCCGATCCTGATAGACGAAGAATTGAGCGGTTGGGGCGTCGCGGGATTGCCCACCACCTTCTTGATCGGACCCGACGGCGAGACGCTGGCACGGTATGTCGGGGAAAAGACCTGGGATTCGAAGAAAATGGTCGCCGAGCTGAAGGCCGCTATCGATACGGCTCATGCACGCTAGGGCGATTCGAAGTTTGGCATGGGCCCTACTTTGGGCCTCGCTGTTCTACTGCTCGGCATCAAAAGCGTTGGTAGGCGGTGACTTCAGCCTGACCGATCAGAATGGCACAGATTTCTCGCTGTCGGACGTGCACGGAAAGGTGATTCTGCTGTTTTTCGGATATCTGTCTTGTCCGGACATCTGCCCGGACACACTGTCCCGGGTTGCCGCGGTGCTCAAAACACTCGATACCAAAGCGTCTTCGGTTCAGGCGGTCTTCATCACCGTGGATCCGGTGCGGGATTCCGCAGAGCGTTTGAAGGACTACCTCGGATTTTTCGACAACCGGATCGTTGGACTGACTGGCAGTGAAAGTGAAATCCTCGAGGTGGCCCGGGGCTATCGCGCGTCCTATCGCCGGATCAACGCCTCCGCGGGCCATGGATACACCATGGACCACACGTCTAATATTTACATCATCGATAGCAAAGGCGCAGTCGCTCGTATCGTACCGCCGGGGTTGCCGGTCTCTGAGATCGTCAATTCCGTACGAACGCTCCTCTCTGAGTCCGACGATCGCAACGACGAATGATGGCGGATGTGATCCGTCTATGCGATTCGCTGTACCAATGACGATGGCGCAGGACAGGTGCAGATGAACGCCCTAATTGCTTGCAATGCGCAAAAAGCAACCATAGCCGTCTGGTGAGAAATGCGGGTTAGGGTCTATACTCATTTGTACCCATGAAGACGAGTGCCGAAGACCTGACTACGGATGCCAAATACTCCCGGGTCGCTGCGAAATCAAATTTCAGTCTCTACAGACCGCTGTTCAAGATCTCGGCCGCGATTCTTGAATGCACGAGGGAAATGCAGGAGGAAACCAGTTGGAGGCGTAGATATGATCTGAAGCGGGTCGCCTGGAAATTCGATCGCATGTTCAATGAAAAAAGTGCAGCGCTGATAAAAAGAACGGTTGATTCATGGGATCAGAAGCAATCCCTTAGCTCGTGCATAGCCGACGAGCTGGAGGCGATGAAAGCGGACGCCGGTGAACACTGGCATAAGGCGATTGACTATGTGAAGGTGCGCCTGACGGAACTCGCAGAAGGCGAGAGCAGAAAAAGTTGGACACGCCGCAAACTGGAGCGCAATGGCTGGTGGCTGACGGGACTGGCGGCAGGCATCCTCGTAATTTTCTTGAAGTGGTATTGGCTGGTCGATGTGAACTATCCGTCAGAGACGACGGAGGGCGTATTACAAGGCAGTGCCGCCATGGAAAAGCTGGTTTTTTACGATGACTCACCGGCTGCAAGACTGGACGACGTTGGCTTGATCAAGCGCATCGTCTTGTGGCCTGTCAAGCCGACGGAAGAAGAAATGGAATATGCCTGGGAGTTCATGAGGACCGCAGTGGACGTGTATGATTTCTTGAAGAAAGAAAACAAGATTTGCGGGGCGGAGCTCACGCACAGCTCGGTCAACGGCCACTTCAAGGACGAATTGGCAATTGCCGGGATCGTCGTCGATTACATCAATTCCACCGGCAGGGTCAATAGATCCGAAAGTGGAATCCGGCTCATGGAAAGGGCATTCAAACGGCAACACTATTGCGGCTAGTGTACCCCGTATGGCCCGCATCAGTCCGGGATTTCGATTCTGTACTCGTTTGGAATCTGATCAATTCCATCAATGCTGGCTCCCAGGTCTTTCAATAACCCGTCTTTGATGGAGTAAATCCAGCCGTGTACCGTGAGTTCCCGGCCCTTTTTCCAGGCCGCCTGGACGATGTTGGTATGGCAGGTGTTGGCCAGCTGCTGCAGGACATTGAGTTCACACAGAAGATTCACCCGCTGTTCGTCGTCGGTAATATGCTCAAAGTCCGCAGAGTGCCGATAATAAATATCGCGAATGTTGCGTAACCAGTAGTCGATCAGTCCGTATTCCCTGCTCTGCATCGCCGCCGCTATGCCGCCGCATCCATAGTGACCGCATATGATGATGTGCCTCACATTCAGCACGTCCACGGCGTATTGCAACACGGACTGACAGTTGAGATCGGTGTGCAGCACGATGTTGGCTACGTTGCGGTGCACGAAGAGTTCGCCGGGCAGCAGGTCGACGATCTGGTTGGCGGGGACACGGGAATCCGAGCAACCTATCCACAGGTACTGCGGACTCTGCTGGTTCGATAGCTTCGAGAAAAAATACGGGTCCCTTCGGGAAATGGCTTCCGCCCAGGTGCGATTGCTTTCGATCAGTATGTCCAGTTTGTCCGCCATGTCCTCGGGCCAGCATTTTCAACGTAGTTCGCCGACATTATATACGGCATGCCGTTCCACGCGGGATGAAATCGGCCCGGTACACTAGATTGCCGGGAGTCACTTGAACTCCCCGGCTAGAAATATTGAGAGAACAGCCGATAGTGAGCGAACATGGCGTATCCGATGATGATGGACGCGCCAATTTTTCCAGTTGCGATGTTGGCATGCACGAGCAAATATATGATCAGCACCAGGCAACTCATCGGGATGTGCCAGTTGATATCCGGCTCGAACGGACCGAAGCTTGCGAAAATCACCAGCAAGACGCTCAGCACTTGCGTAATCAGCAGCCATCGAAAATCTGAGCGATGCTCCGTAACCGGCGTCTTCCACGCCGTCATTGGCAGCAGGCAGGTGAACAGGGTGGACAGGATCAGCAATATGATCAGGGGGGTAACAACGAACACCACATAGCTGGTTTCCAGTGCATTCCACCTGTACATCAGGTCGTCCCAGTCTTGATAGATTTCAGGGTCGACCAGAGACTCGATTTCCTCGACACGCAGACTTCCGGCAAGCCTTTCCATTCGTTTATCGACCTGCTGTTGCAGTGTGTACTTGTCGAAAAAGTTTTCGACGCTGCCGACGATCCCCTGCTCTGGATCGTGTCGCTGAAAACCGAGGAAATGCTGCCTGAACAGCGCATTCGTATCCTCGTAGTAAGTCGCTTTGACGACGGACCAGGGCAGGTTCATAGCCACGAACGTTCCGAGCAGTATAAAAAATGCGGCCAGAACCGGCACGACGCGTTTATTGCGCGCCAGGAAGAATCGATACATCAACCAGAGTGTAATTATCGGATAGGTGAGGGCCAGACCTGGATGAAAGTTGGTTGCCAAACCCCAGAGCAGACCCGCAATCGCCCACTGCCGGATGCTGTTTCCGCCAATAAGCAACAGCACGATTCCGGAGATGACTATGCCTGCGCCGGCCAGCTTGTACCAGGTTATGACATAGTTGGTCACCATGAACGCGCTCGCCGATACCAGCAGCAGGATCAGCATGGGCCGCGCCTTGCCGGCGAAAAAGTAGGCGTGGATTGCAAACAGGGGCAGCAAAACCAGTGCATTCAGCACCGCTCCGAACAGCGTGTAGTAGCCGCTGCTGTAGGCGATGTCGGTTCCGAAGGGGCTGGCGATTCCCCTGAACAGAGCATAGATGACGCCGACGACAATGCCGCGGTCCTGGACCTCATAGACGAGTTTGCCGTCCGCGTAATATTCGGAGAACGGTTCATCGTGGTAAATGGCAATGCCGTTGACGTACTGGAATATGGGATCGTGGGCGTAGAAAACGTCATAGGTCAGGTTGCGCAGGTGCAGGTGGTTGAACGTGTGGAGCGGCAAGTCCAAACCCTTGGTCACCAGGGCAGCCAGGCACAGAACGACGACAGCAACCGCAAGCAGTTCAAATCTGACCCGTAAAAAGTTTTGCGCCAGTAACCTGAATCCGTGCCTGCGCGAAATCCGGATCAACAGGAACAGGTTGAGCGCCAGAAACGCCGCGAGCAGCGTCGTACCTGCTTCTGTCGACGACCATGCCTGGTGGATCAACAACACCGCATACAAGGCGATGAAGCAGAGCAGTGACAGCGGAACTAGGAGCGCCAGCAGCCGTTCTTTTTCCCCATTGCCGATAAAGGCGGCATAGGCGAGAAATCCCGGAACGAGGAACATTATCAACAAAAGCAGGGCGAGAATGTATGCGAAATCGCGATCGTCGCTGAACCCGAGCGGCAAGATCTCTATTTTCTCGATTTGGATGCTGCCCGTGATATCCGGATTTTTGAACGTGCAGTAAAGGTAAAAGGTGAGGTGTTGGTGAAATTTGTTATCGAGGGAGAACGATACCGGACCTTTCTGATAGTCGAGATAAGCGTGTTCGAACGTCCTCGGGATCGGAATACCATTTTCCAGCTTCTCGAGTTTTCCGATGTATGAAATGTTGGAGGAATCCGTTATGGTGATGCGCATCTTTTGATCTTCGGTCCGGCGACCGAACGGGATTCGGACCGAAACCTGCTTTGGGTCGGTGCAATCCAGGGATACAGTGAAGTGGGATTCGCCCATATTCACGATCATCTCTTCCGGGTGTGAGGTCGTGATATCCAGACTTTCGAATTGATCGATGACATAAGCATCGTCCGATGCGCTTGACATCGAAGGGGTGAATAGTGTCGAGAGCAGGCAACACGTAAGCGCGCGGGTAAATGGTTTCAGTGGCATACCCCCTTCGGATTTCATTAAATTTGTGAGACCAGCCAGCGCGTCACTTGTATTACCCGGAGCCTATGCAGATAGCGGCCTTGGATTGACGACCGGCAATGACATTATTATATAGTCTGTTCAAGGTCGTCAGGGCCCCTACGGTAATGTGCAAGATTGCCTGGTTGTCCATCAGGAGGTCCGCTGCCGGGCCGATGAATCGCGGCGGGGCGCCGCTCCTACGGAACAGGGTGGGCGCCGTGTCGGTTTGTTCGAATTAATTGCAGGATCAATTTAAACAACATGTTTCTGAAGATGTTCATCGAATGAGCGGGTCCGGGGCAGGCACCCTTTACGTTGACCTCGACGGGACGCTGATACAAAGCGATGTCCTGATCGAATCCGTGTTCTCCCTGCTCAAGTCCAACCCCTTTGCCTTGTTCATGTTTCCGGTCTGGTTGCTGCAGGGGCGGGCTCACTTCAAGCGGGAGGTCGCGCGGCGCGTGGACATCGATGTGGCGAATCTTCCCTGGACGCCGGAATTTCTCGACTATCTGAGGCGGTGCCGCGAAGAAGGCCGCCGGCTCGTTCTGATCACCGCGTCCGACCAGAAATACGCCGACGCCGTGGCGAATCAACTTGGCCTGTTCGACGGTGCTGTTGGCAGCGATGGTGTCACCAATCTGTCCGGCAGGCGCAAGGTCGAGCGCATGCTCACCGAGTCCGCGGAGGCGGTTTTCGACTATGCGGGCAATTCCGGCAAGGATCTCGAGATCTGGCCGCGGGCGAAACAAGCGCTTGTGGTCAACGCGCTGCCCCGCGTCCTGGCGAAAGCCAGGGAGAGCTCCAACGTTACGCAGGTGTTCAATCCTCTTGAAAATCTTGCGGATAAAGTCCTGCGGGCCGCCCGGGCCCATCAATGGCTGAAAAATTTATTGTTGTTCGTGCCCCTGGTTTTCTCTCATCGCATAATGGAAGGGACGCTCTTTCTCCAGGCTGTTGCCGGATTTGTGTCCTTCGGGCTGTGCGCGTCGGGGGTCTATCTGCTCAACGATTTGTTCGACCTCGAGAACGACCGCCGGCACCCGACGAAACGAAACCGGATCGTGGCGTCCGGTGCCTTGCCGCTGGACCTGGCGGCAGCACTGATTCCGCTCCTGTTGTTCGGTTCCGTATTGGTGGCCATGTTGCTGCCATCAGGATTCCTGATCGTGCTCACGGTCTATTTCGTAACGACGTTTGCCTATTCCCTGCGCCTCAAACAGATCGCCATTCTGGACGTGTTGCTTCTGTCCGCACTTTATACCCTCCGGCTGCTGGCGGGCGGAGCGGCGACCGGAGTGACCGTATCCTACTGGCTGCTCGTATTCTCGCTTTTTTTCTTTCTCAGCCTCGCTATGCTCAAACGATATACCGAACTCAGCACACTCGATGAAGTTGCGGGCCGCGGTTACCAGAGTGGTGACGACCAGCTGTTGAAGCAGTTTGGTGCCGCAAGCGGTTACATCGCTGTGTTGGTGCTTGCACTTTACATCAACAGTGATCAAATTAGGATTCAATACGACTGGCCGGAAGCGATCTGGCTGCTGTGCCCTGTAATGATGTACTGGGTTGCACGGGTGTGGCTCCTTGCGCATCGGGATCAGATGCATGAAGATCCCGTCATGTTCGCGATCAGAGATCGCACCAGCCATTTCCTGATTGCGCTGTCTCTTTCTATTCTCTGGATCGCGTCCTGAGTCTTGTCCGTATCCCTTACCGGGATGAATCAAACTCCAATCGGCGCGAGGCGCGCCTCCTACGAGAGTTTTGGATGTCGTGCCCGGATTTGTAGGAGCGGCGCCCCGCCGCGATTGAAACAACCGCTTTTCATTGTATAGTCCGATGTTGACGAGATAATCGGATCCATTGTTCAACCACATGGCAACCTGCGGCGAAGTTCTGCCCCGGCTACTGCAGAATTACGGCATCGATACCGTCTTCGGCATCCCCGGCGTCCACACGGTGGAGCTTTACCGGGGACTGCCGTCGACGAGCATCCGCCATATCACACCGAGGCACGAGCAAGGAGCCGGCTTCATGGCCGACGGCTACGCCCGGGCCTGTGCCAGGCCCGCTGCGTGTTTCATTATCTCCGGTCCGGGTATGACGAATATCACCACGGCCATGGGGCAGGCCTATGCGGATTCAGTCCCGATGCTGGTGATTTCCAGCGTCAACAACACCCATGAACTGGGCCTCGGCGAAGGAAGATTGCACGAACTGCCAGATCAGAGCGCGCTCACGCGCGGGGTGTCGGTGTTCAGTCACAGTGTCTTGCGCGCCGCCGAACTGCCTTCGGTTCTGGCGCGCGCGTTCGCTGTGTTCAACAGCGCACGGCCCGGCCCGATCCACATCGAGCTGCCCCTGGATGTTATTATCGCCCCCGGCGAACCGCTCTCCCTGGTGCCGCACCCGACTCGAGCCAGACCGGGCCCCGATCCTCGGACCGTCGAGCAGGCCGCGTTATTGTTGAAATCGGCCGAACGGCCATTCGTGGTGCTGGGCGGAGGAGTGCAGAATGCTCCCGATACCGCCCGCGCACTGGTCGAACGGCTGGGCGCGATGACGGTGCTCACCATCAATGCCAAGGGGGTGCTTCCACCGGGTCATCCGTTGAGTGTAGGCAGCACGCTGCCACAAAAACCGGTTCTGGAAACGCTCGAATCTGCCGATGTCGTTCTTGCTATCGGCACGGAACTCAGCGAAACGGACACGCTGTTGTTCTACAGCAAGCTCAATCTCTCGGGCAAAGTCATTCGCATCGACATCGAGGCGGAGCAATTGACCCGCAATGCCCTGCCTCACGTTGCAATTTGTTCGGATTCGGGACTGGCGATGACGGCGCTATGCGAAGCCCTGGACGGCTTCGAACCGGATCCCCTGACACCTGCCAGAGTTTTGGGAATGCGCGAAGAACTCGCGAGGATGCTGATTCCTGCCTATCGGGCGCATCAACGTTTTCTGGACAGGGTGGCGGAGGCGCTGCCCGGTGTGATCATCGTCGGCGACTCGACACAACCCGTATATGGCGGCAACCTGTCCTACGAACCCGTGGGTCCGCGATCCTGGTTCAATTCCTCCACCGGCTACGGAACGCTGGGGTATGGTCTGCCTGCCGCGCTGGGCGCCAAACTCGCCCGACCGGAACAACCGGTGGTTTGCCTGATTGGTGATGGAGGCATCCAGTTCACCATCGGCGAACTCGCGACCGCGGCTGAATTGGAACTACCGGTACCGATCATCGTATGGAATAACCAGGGTTACGGTGAAATCAAGAAATACATGGTCGAGCGTGATATACCCCAAATAGGGGTCGATATTCACACACCGGATTTTCAGACCATCGCGCGGGGCTTCGGCTGCCGCGCGACCAGGGTGGAAAGTTTAGACCGTCTGGAGGCCATATTGAAATCGGCAAACGAGGCCGATGGACCGACCCTGATCGAGGTCGACGACCACGATGCGCAGGGCTGGTGAGGGTACGGTCTGATTTCCGCAGCCGGCTCAATCTTTTTATTGCACCCCGGTCGACCTTAGCCACGAGAATGCCATCCGAATGTGGGATACTGCCTACGTAACGGAGTTTGTACCCCAGAAGGCGGATTATTCCGGTTTACACTACGAAACCAGCTAAATGACCAGAAAAATAAGAGTGGGAATCCTGTTCGGCGGCAAGTCCGCTGAGCACGAAGTGTCCTTGCAGTCGGCCAAGAACGTCATCGACGCAATAGATCGGACGAAATATGACGTTGTGCTGATTGGCCTCGACAAAACCGGCCGGTGGCACCTGAACGACTCGTCGCAGTTCCTTTTGCACAGCGGTGATCCCCGGCAGATAAAGTTGAGCGATGTATCCAACGCCGTCACGCTGGCACCTGAAAGCAGCGGTCAATTGTCCATCCTTGCCGGTGACCCGCCCGATACCTCGATCGACGTCGTGTTTCCCATCCTGCACGGACCCTATGGAGAGGACGGTACCGTTCAGGGGCTGCTTAAGCTGGCAAACATCCCGTTCGTCGGCGCCGGGGTCCTCGGGTCGGCGGTGGGAATGGACAAGGACGTGATGAAGCGCCTGTTGCGGGATGCCGGGGTGCCGATTGGACAATTCCTTGCGGTCAGAAAGCACGATCAATTGCCGGGCTGGGCGAAAGTCACCGGGGAACTGGGCTCGAGCGTATTCGTCAAGCCGGCGAACATGGGTTCCTCGGTCGGCGTAAGCAAGGTCGATGCCGAGGATGACTATCTCGAGGCGGCCGGTACGGCGTTCGACTATGACACCAAAATTCTGATCGAGGAATGCATCGAGGGCCGGGAAATCGAATGTTCGGTTCTCGGCAATGAGGACCCCGAGGCGTCGGTGCCGGGGGAGATCCTCCCCACCCACGAGTTCTATTCCTACGAGGCGAAATACATCGACGAAAACGGGGCGAAACTCCAGATCCCCGCGGAACTGCCCGATGAGACTGTCGACAGGGTCCGTGAATTATCGATCCGGACCTTCCAGGTACTGTGCTGTGAAGGGCTGGCCCGAGTCGATATGTTTCTCAAAGCCGACGGTGAGCTGATCGTCAATGAAATCAATACCATTCCCGGCTTTACCTCGATCAGCATGTATCCGATGCTGTGGCAGGAGAGCGGCATCTCCTATACCGAGCTGATAGACCGGTTGCTGGGTCTGGCTATTGAGCGCCACGGGCGGGAGCAGGGACTGAGGACCACTTTCGATTGAACATGGGGAACAACATATGCTGGTGACATTTACTTCAAAGGCGTGGGCGGATATCACGATGTTCGGCGAACCCGCGGTGAAGCTACTGAAAATGATGGGGCACAGCGGCACCGTGCCGAGTGCGATTCTCGCGAAAGACGTTCCCGAGGCGTTGAAGCGCCTGAAATCGGCGCTGGCGCTGGAAACAGAGGATGCAACCGAGGACCAAGAAGGCGATGACCCGGATGAACGAAAAGTCGGGATTTCCACCCGCGCTTATCCGTTGATCGAGCTGCTCACCGCGGCCGCGGAGCAGGAATGCGACGTGATGTGGCACGACTGACCATGGAAAATCTTACACTGGTCAAAAACGCCATACATCGGTTGGATGAACCCAGGCACTTCATGACATTCAAGTACCCCGGCCATGACATTGCGGCGATATACAAAGGCATTGAAATTGCGCGTTCCGGGAACGCTTTACGGCTGCACGAAGTGGGTCGGGACATCTATGATCCGGTCGTTTACTTTCCCAAAGAGGATATCCATATGGAATGGTTGAGCAAAACGGCAAAGACCACGCATTGTCCGCTCAAAGGCGATACCCAATACTTCGACGTGAAACTGGATCGCTATTCTGTCAGAGACGCAGCCTGGTGCTATGACAGGCCTATCGAGAGCGCGGATGCCCTCAAAAACTATATTGCTTTCGACAGTTCAATCGTCAGGATTGTCGAATTTTCCGATACGGTTTCAGATTCCTGAACGATGGGAATGTCGTTGTACCCTGGGCAATGCCACATTCACAGTATCTCCCGGACAAAATGGGTACCGCCACGATTTCACCGGGAGGTGAGTTCGAGGCAGGTTCCTACCAGTCCTTTACCCTGACCTATACCGCGGGCCACTTCGGCATAGACGATACCGGGTCGATCAAGATCGTCCACCGCTTTGCCAGCGACATGGGGCGGCCGCAGTTCGACGTGCCCGACGCGCCCAACTACGTGACCGTGGAGGCGAGCAACGGCGCGGTGCTTCATGTCGAATACGACATGAAGCGGAATATCCGTCCCTGGGACAAGACGTTGTACGTCAAGGTGGTGCGGGGGTTTCTGCGTGAGGGTGATCAGATCGTCGTGCAGTTCGGTGATCGGCGGTTTGGCAGCCCGGGCATGCGGCTACAGACATTCTGTGAGCACACATTCGAGTTCCGCGTGCTGGTCGACGCCATCGCTACCTACAACTACGTGGAGCTGCCCACGCAGCCGGAGATCGCCATTGTGCCCGGTCCTCCCACGCATTGGAAAGCCGTTCTGCCGACCGGGACGGCGGTTGGCGGCCGGTTCCGGATGTGCCTCAAGGGAGAAGACCGTTGGGGCAATCCGAGCAACCGGTGTGATCAGAAATTTCTACTGCGCGCCAACATGGCGGTGGACGGGCTGCCCGAATCGGTTTCGCTTACACCGGGGATTTTTTCGTCTATCGTGGCACCGCTCCTGGTCACAGTCCCCGGTGACCTCGTTATCGAGCTGCTTGACCAAAACGGCAATTTCGTTTCGGCGTCGAATCCCCTGCGGGTCGGCCCGGAGCCGGAGCTACGGCCTTTCTGGGGCGACCTGCACGGCCAGTCGGAGGAAACCATCGGCACCAACTCGGCGCGGGATTTCCACATGTTCGCCCGGGACCGCGCATTTCTCGACGCCACATCCCATCAGGGCAATGATTTTCAGATCACCCGGGAATTCTGGAAGGAGCTCAATGAACTGACCGCAGAGTACAACGAGGACGGAAATTTTATTGCATTTCCCGGCTACGAGTGGTCGGGAAACACGGGCCTGGGGGGCGACCGCAACGTGCTGTTCATGGATGAGGGGAGGCAAATACACCGCTCTTCTCACGCGCTGGTCGACGACCTGTCCGATATCGATACCGACGCAACTTCCGCCGCAGAGTTGTTCAATGCAATAAAGGGGGAAGACTGCGTAGTGTTCGCGCACATCGGCGGGCGCTACGCCGATATCCGGATGGCCCACGATGTCCGGCTCGAGCGTTCCGTCGAGGTGCACTCGGCGTGGGGGACGTTCGAGTGGCTGATCGAAGATGCGCTCGAACAGGGCTACCGGGTCGGCATCGTATCGAATTCGGATGGCCACAAGGGAAGGCCGGGGGCCAGCCACCCCGGCGCGACGAAATTCGGCGCCTACGGCGGTCTGACCTGCATGCTCGCCACGGAGCTTTCGCGCTCCGGCTTGATGGACGCGCTTCGACGTCGGCATCACTACGGCACCACCGGTTGCCGCATGGTGCTGGATACACACGCGACATTCGAGCGGGAAGCCGAGATATTCATAGACGATCCGAACCTGGAGCCGTCTGCAAGCGATCGCTCCATCAGCGCAATGATGGGAGATATCGTGAAGTCGGCCGAGAACGAGGTTGCGTTTTCCATCGATGTCCACGCCTCGGCGCCGGTGGAACGCGTCGATATCCGCAACGGCCTGGAATGTCTGGAAACGTACCGACCCTACTCGGAAGCTGAGCTCGGCAGGCGAATTCGCGTCATCTGGGAGGGTGCGGAATACCGGGGCAGGGGCAGGGAAACCGTCTGGGACGGCAGCGCATCGCTGGTCGCCAACGCGTTCGAACGCGTGAGCCCGATCAATCGCTACAACCTAGACAAAAAGTTCGAGCAATTCTCAGGACGCGAGGTGCGCTGGCAGGCCCTAACGACCGGGGGTTTTGGCGGGTTCGATGCCTGGCTTGCGGACGAGAACAGCGGTGCCCTCAGGATAGATACGGCGCTGGTCAAGGCGGAAATCCCGATCAAGAACATCGGTCGTGAAGATCGGGTATTCGAAGCCGGCGGCATACGCCGTCGCATGCGCGTATTTCGCATGCCCGACGTGAATCAGAACAGGCTGGTCCGCATCGAACGTAAAATCCGGCTGCGCGAACAAGGCGACAATGCGCTTTATGTCTGCCTGACCCAGGAAGACGGCCACCTGGTCTGGTCCAGCCCGATCTATATTTTTCGTTAGCCCGTTTTCGAAAACCCACCCCCGAAAAGGGTGCCCCCGATGGTGCACCGGCAGCCGCCCTGGGCCAGCAAACCCAAAACGATTATCGAATGCGGGCTAGCACATAACCTCACCATTGATACGCGCTGGTCATGAAGCCGGAAACCTTGTCCTGAAAAACCAATTTTGCGGCAGACCGGCCTATTCCATAGCAGACGTGCAACGGTAACAAATGCTCTTCACGCGGATGACAATAGCGCGCATGGGGCGCCTGTTCCCAATGAACCAATCGAGATTCGCGATCGGCTTCAGTTATTTGTGTATCGCTACAGGTTCGTGCCAGCCAGGTTTCGAAGGCCTGGTTTTTTTCATCGGTTAAATCGTCAGCCTTGCTCATCAACGCTTTCATGTTGTGAAACGAAAAGCCGGAGCCGAGAACCAGCAGGTTTTCACTCTTCAGATCCGCCAGTGCCCGGCCGATGCGCACATGAAGCGCCGCATCGAGGCTGCTCGACAACGAAATCTGGATGCAGGGTATATCGGCTCGTGGGTACATCAATAACAAAGGGATAAAAAGCCCATGATCGAATCCTCGTTGTGCGTCGAGCTGCACATTGATTCCGGCTTGCCGTATTAGTCGACCGGCGCGCTCGGAAAGCTCGGGAAGTCCCGATGCAGGATACTCGTACTGGTAAGTCTCAGGCGGAAATCCGTAGTAATCAAATAGCAGCGGTGGCGCCCGTCCCGCGGTTATCGCGATTACCGGGTCCTCCCAGTGCGCGCTTATCACGACAATGGCATCGGGCTTGGCAATCGTCGCAGGAAAACCGCGCAAAAAATTATTCATGCTGGTGTGGCCGGCCTCATCGAGTAACGGCAGCGGGCCGCCACCATGCGGAATGTAAAGAATCGTTGCTTTATTGTTCATTCTTCAAACAGGCTGTTTACCGCATAGCCCGCATTTCTCACAAGGATAGGCGTTTCCACAACACGATGTTTTTTGGACAAATCCATGTACTTCAACGTTTGCAATGACGAAATACTGAATTAATCAGAGTTTCCCTAGCGATGTAAGTCCTTAGCGAGCATTTACGGCCGCCTGGTGAGAAATACGGGTTTGTGTAACTGTAGCGAAGCCAATGAGTTTTCCATTTCGTGCAGCTCAATGACCGGCGGGTGCGGGGCGACCCTCTATGCGGACGTTGATGCAGGCCGGCAGGCCGCTGGAG
>CAMYOI010000042.1 GCA_947259955.1 uncultured Gammaproteobacteria bacterium | reverse complement strand
ATCTCGGCCTGTTCCGGTTTCAACCGGCGGAAATAATGAAACTGGGCGTACCGATGATGGTAGCGTGGGTACTGACCCGTCACCCGTTGCCGCTCCGGGTGCGGGAACTCGCCATCGCTGTCCTGATTGTCTGTGGCCCCACGGTACTGGTGATCCTTCAGCCGGACCTGGGTACCGCGATACTGATCGCGGCCGCGGGCGTTCTGGCGATTTTTCTTGCGGGTATCGGGTGGCGCTGGATGCTCGCGTTTACCGTGGCGCTGGGTGCGGCTGGTCCGCTGATGTGGACTATGCTGCACGACTATCAGCGGAGCCGGATTCTGACCCTCTTCGACCCGTGGTCCGACCCGCTGGGGGCCGGCTATCACACGATCCAGTCCATTATTGCCGTCGGTTCCGGTGGGGCTAACGGAAAGGGCTGGATGAACGGCAGCCAATCGCAGCTGGAGTTCATTCCGGAGCGGAGCACGGACTTCATTTTTGCCGTGTATTCGGAGGAGTTTGGATTCATCGGTGCCGTGCTTATGATCTGTCTGTATTTTTTCGTGGTGGCAAGGGGCATGTACATCGCATTCAACGCGCAGGACACATTCTCAAGGTTGATTGGCGGAGCGTTGTCACTGACTTTCTTTTTCTATGTGTTCGTTAATATCGGCATGGTTTCGGGCCTGCTGCCGGTGGTCGGTGTGCCGCTCCCCCTGGTCAGCTACGGCGGTACCTCCATGGTTACCCTGATGGCAGGTCTCGGCATGCTGATGAGCATCCATACGCATCGGAAGTTGATGCCACAGTAGCCATGATCATGAGCTGTAAGCGTACCGCCGTCATCGTCCTCGTCGCCGCGCTCGCGGGATGTGGCTCCCGCGGCGGGTACTATCAGGATGACGGGCCGCCCCGGGGCGTCAGCAAATCCGCTGTCGAAAAGATCCCCAACGCGGTGCCCAGGAACGAGCCCCGGAGCAAGTTTGGTAACAATCCTTACGTTGCGCTCGGAAAAAAATATTATCCAATGAAGAGTGCGCGTGGCTACAATGAGCGAGGCGTGGCGTCGTGGTACGGCAAAAAATTTCACGGGCGCAGGACGTCCAGCGGCGAGAAATACGACATGCTGGCAATGACGGCCGCGCACCGGACGCTGCCGCTGCCAACCTATGTAAAAGTGCGCAACCTCAAGTCCGGAAAGTCCGTGATCGTCAAGGTCAACGACCGGGGCCCGTTCCTGCACAATCGCGTAATCGACCTGTCCTACGCTGCTGCCTACAAACTGGGCGTCGTGACGACGGGTACCGCGCTGGTCGAAGTCACCGCAGTGACGGCTAACGATTCGTTAAAAACTGCAAGCTATGGCGCCGTTACGCCGGTAGTTTCACGCAGCGTATCTGGACCGAGGCTTTATGTTCAGTACGGCGCATTTTCTGTAAAGTCGAATGCGCAGGACCTTCAGCGCCGGCTATTCGGTTATGGACTCAAGCCGTTCATCGAGCACGGTATCCTCAACGGAAGCGATATCTACCGCGTTCGCGTGGGACCCTACAGCCGCGTCAGTGAAGTTGACGCGGTCACCGCAAGATCGAGACAGATTGGATATGAAACGAAACTCGTTATCGAGTAAACAGGAGTCGATGTGAAAGCGAAGGCAAGTTACCTCTTGTTGTTTTTCGGTATATTGCTGGTAAATCCGGCGGTCGCTGGAAATATTCCGGAAGCCCTTAAAAGCGCGCTGCCGCCGCCGGAACTCAGTGCAAAGACCTGGATTCTTATGGACTACAACACGGGTTGGGTACTGGCATCCAAAAACGCGGATGAACGGATAGAAACGGCAAGTTTGAGCAAGATAATGACAACGTACGCCGTGTTCCATGAGCTCAAGGAGGGGAACATCAAGCTTGACGACCTCGTCCATATAAGCAAGAAGGCATGGAGAACCGGCGGCTCCAGGATGTTCATCGAAGTGGACACCAAGGTATCCGTCGAAGACCTGTTGAAGGGTGTAATCGTGCAGTCCGGGAACGACGCCTCAGTAGCGCTTGCCGAATATGTCGCGGGTTCTGAGGACGCTTTCGCCGCCAGGATGAATGAATACGCGCGCATACTCGGTATGGTCAACTCCAACTTTACCAATTCGCCGGGGCTGCCCGATCCGGACCACTACAGCACGGCGCATGATCTTTCCATCGTGACCGCGGCGATGATCAGGGAATTCCCGGAGTTTTACAAATGGTACTCTCAGAGAGAGTTTACTTTCAACGACATCACGCAGCACAATCGCAACCTATTGCTGAATCGGGATCCCACGGCCGATGGCGTAAAAACCGGATATACAAAAGCAGCCGGATACGGCTTGATCGGCTCCGCGGCGCGGGACGGCATGAGGCTCATCGCCGCGGTGACGGGAACATCCAACCGGATGCGGCGGGCCAAGGAGGTACAGTCGCTCCTGACCTTCGGATTCTCCACATACAATTCCCTGCAGCTTGCCAAAGGCGGAGTGCCGGTTACCGATATCAAGGTGTACAAGGGGGACCAGGATCAGGTCGGCATCGGTGTATTCGAGCCTTTGTACCTGACCGCGCCGCGTGACAAAAAATTCAAGATCACGACCCGGCTCAATACGCCCCAATCGATAATCGCGCCGGTTTCGCCGGGCATGGAAATCGCCAATATAGAAGTCCTGGTTGGGGAACAGAAATTGATGCGGTACCCGCTGGTCGCGTTACACCCGGTTGGAGAGGGCGCCTGGTGGGAGCGGGCACTGGACTCCGTTTTGTTGTGGTTCGAATGAGCCCCAGCCCGCCTGTGGACAAAGGCAGTAATGGCGACGGTAAAGGTCGGCAACTATCTGACCGCGCGAGGGAATATGACCCATTTGACGCATTGGATTATCCCTGCCGGTTCGAGATCAAGGCAATGGGTCGCAATGACAACCGTTTCAATGCCCTAGTTCAGAGCATCGTAACCAGACATATCAGTCAGGAAGATCTGCTGAACAGCAAGGTCCGCCCCAGCAGAGAGGGCAAGTACGTATCCATAACCGTCATAATCCGGGCGAGCGGTAAGCAGCAGATTCGTGCGATTTACGCGGATCTGGCGCAGTGCCCCGAAGTGTTGATGACTCTCTAGCCGCCAGTGTCAGATATCGTCGTTCGTGAGCTGGGCTTGTGCGATTACCTGCCAACCTGGAAGAGAATGCGGCGTTTCACCGACGACCGGGACGATCGAACCGCGGATGAGATCTGGCTACTCGAGCATCATCCGGTCTATACACAGGGCCAGGGGTGTTGCACCATTCCGTCTGGACACACGGAAATTCCGATCGTCCACAGCGACAGGGGCGGGCAGATCACCTATCACGGTCCCGGACAGCTCGTTGCGTACGTATTGATCGATTTGAGACGACTGAGAACAGGGGTCAAGTCGATGGTGCATATGCTCGAACAATCTGTCATCGACTTTCTCGTTGATCTGTCGCTGCCGGCTGAGCGCATCAGCGGAGCACCCGGAGTCTATGTTGGAGGAAAAAAGATCAGCGCGCTCGGTCTCCGCGTGCGCCGTGGTGCAAGCTACCACGGGCTGAGCCTGAACGTTGATATGGATCTTGGCCCGTACACGGCGATCGATCCTTGCGGTTACCGGGATCTGGACGTGACGCAGCTTAAGGATCTTGGCGTGCCTATGCCCATCGAAAAGGTGCGGCGCGATCTGGCGCAGCGAATCATCAACAAACTGAGCGACTAAAAAGTTGTCAGGAACCATTTACAATTCAATGCGAGCGGCTAGTTCGCTGCGCAGTTCGGCAAGGCGGTGGGGTGTGCCCACGTCAACCCATCGCCCCGGATAGTATTCACCGGTAATCATGTTGTTTCTCATGGCATCCCGCAGGACGGGTGCCAGCGGAAAACGTGCGGATTCAAGATCCTGGAAAAGGCAATGGTGATAAATGCCGATGCCGCTGAAAGTCAGCCGTACTCCTGGTGAATCATCGCTGATTTCATTGACACGATTGCCGGTGAGCAGGAAATCGCCCCCGCAATGGTCAGCGGGGTTGTCGACCAATACGATGTGCCCGAGCCCGGATATTTGCGTTGGGAGCCGGACGAACGGGTAGTCCGTCCAGATATCACCGTTGACTACGACAAACGGATCGGATTTGAGCAGGGGCAGCGCATTGACGATACCGCCGGCGGTTTCCAAGGCTCCTTCAGGTTCCTGGGAATAGTGGATATGTACACCATACGCAGAGCCGTCGCCCAGCACGGATACGATCCGCTGTCCCAAATGGGCATGGTTGATGACGATTTCCGTGAAGCCGGCGGCCGCCAATGCGTGCAGGTGGTATTCGATAAGCCGTCGTTCGCCGACGCGCAGCAGTGGTTTGGGTGTTGTATCGGTAAGCGGACGTAGCCGTTCGCCCCTCCCGGCGGCAAGAATCAGGGCGTGCATGGATGCGGAGGCATTGCCATCAGCAGTTCTCTGAACGGATGCAGGTCGTCATGCGTTTCACAAACCCCGACGGCGTACCGCCATACCAGCGGCAGATCACCGAGGTAGTTCGGTTTGCCGTCGCGATGAAAAAGGCGAGCGAATATGCCAAGCACCTTGATATGTCGCTGCAGGCCCGTCAGATCGAACCATCTGAGAAAGCGATCCTCGTCACCGTTGAGCGGCAATCCGGACTGCAATGCGAGGTCCCGATAGCCGAGGGCCCAGTCCCGGACCTTTGGTCGCGGCCACTCGATGTAGCAGTCTCGTAACAAGGACACAAGATCATAGGTCACAGGACCGGTAACAGCATCCTGAAAGTCCAGAATTCCTGGGTTGTTGCTTTTCGTAATCATCAGATTGCGGGAATGGTAGTCGCGATGCACCCACACCTGCGGCTGCTCGAGGGCGTTTCGGCACAGCACCTCGACGGTATCGTCAATAATTTCTGCTTGCCTGCCGCTGAGGCGGCTTCCCAGGTGCCTGGCGACGTACCATTCCGGGAAAAGCGCCATCTCCTGCTCGAGAAGTCCGCGGTCGTAGGCCGGAAAATACCCAGGATCGAGCGTGGTGCCGGTCTGCAGCACTATCAGAGCACCGAGGGCATCGCCGTAAAGGCGGTTCACATTCTGCTCGTTGAGCTGATCGAGGTACGTGACCTGTCCTAGATCCGAAATCAGCATGAAACCCTGATTATCATCCTGTTCAATGATTTCGGGGACGTTTAACCCGATATGCCTCAATTTACGTGCCGCTCTGACATAGCTTTGCGTGTCTTCCCTGTCCGGCGGTGCGTCCATGACGATATAGGACCGTCCTCCGTGATCCAGCCTGCAGTAGCGCCTGAAACTCGCGTCCGTTGAGGCAGGGCGCAAATTCACGTCACCGGTGCCGAAAAGGGTGAAAATCCAGTCTGTTAAAGCAGACAGTCTTTTATCCAAAAGTGTAGAACCTCTATAATCCGTACCTGATTTGCGTGGGGCGGAACTAAGGGATACATTCGAATCCGTCAAAAAGAATTCAACCAGCACGACAGCAAACAGGGGCGTAGATTCTATGCGATTTTTTGGCGCGGACAACACACCATTTCAGCCAGCAAGTTCGTTCAAGATGCTGCGTTTGTGGCTGTTAGGAACCGTCTCATCGGTAGTATTTTCAACGCCGGTCTATGGTCAGCATGTCTGCGATCCGGATGTGATTTCACGTCCGAGACCATCCGTCACCGTGGGAGAGGGCGGAGTCATACCCATTGAGATGGAAGGCGACGAGGTTGAATCCGTGGGCACAGACACGGTCACAATGCGCGGGAACGCACAGCTGCTGCGCGGTGCCGAAGCCGTGTTCGGAGAAGTGCTGTCCTACTCGCGCAGCACTGACGAACTCGATGCAGAGGGAAAGGTCACGGTCTATTCGAAAGATGGCGACAAGCTGCAGGCGGATCGGGTGAATATGGAAGTCGAGACCCATATCGGTGAGGCGGACAATGTCGAATACCGGATCGCCAAGCGCAATATCCGCCATGTCGATCCTGAAAAGACATATATCAGGGCCCGTGGCAGGGCCGACAAGGTATATCTGGAGGGGCATGACGTCACTCGCCTCGAAAACGTGACCTATACGACCTGTCAGGAGGGCAAGGATGATGTCGTCGTGTCTGCCAAGGAGCTGACCATAGATCAGGGAACCGGACGCGGTACCGCGAAAAACATCAAAGTCCGCTTCAAGAAAGTTCCAATTTTTTATGCGCCCGTTCTGAGCTTTCCGATAAACGACGAGCGTAAAACGGGTTTCCTGTTTCCTAGCTTTGGTTACGAGGAAAAATCGGGATTTGTTCTACAGACTCCGTACTATCTCAACCTCGCACCCAACTACGATGCCACCCTTTATCCCAGGTTATATGCAAAGCGGGGTGTCCAGCTTGGTGGGCAATTCCGTTATCTGACCCGCAATGCAGACGGTTTTGTCTACGGTGAGTACATGCCGAAAGACACGGAATTCGACGATGACGACCGTGGCGCATTTACTTATGAACACCGTCAGGAATTCGGTCGCAAATGGGAGGGGGATATTGATCTGAACTGGGTATCGGATAACGAATACTTCGACGATTTTAGCAACGACATTCAGATTTCCAGTGCGACCGCACTGCCCCAGGTAGCGAATCTTCGCTACAACGGAGACATCTGGCGCGTCGATGGGAGCGTCCGTGCCTACCAGACCATCGACAGCACCATTCCGACCATCAATGAGCCCTACGACCGCCTGCCGAGGATACGGGCGCTTGGTATCTGGCCCCAGTCCCGGTACTGGGCGAGGTTCGAATTCGATTCGGAATTGCACAACTTTCGCCACGATGAAAAACTCGAGGGCTGGCGCCTGGACGTGACGCCCAGCGTGGAGAAACGGATCGAAAAGATCTGGGGTTTTACCCAGCCCAAGGTGTCTTTCCGTTCGATAAACTACCAGCTTGATAACGTTGATCCGGGTACAAACGACGCCCCTTCCGTCGGGGTGCCCATTTTCAGCTGGGATAACGGTCTGTTTTTCGAGCGTCTGACTACATGGCAGGGCAAACCGTTTATAAACACCCTGGAGCCGCGTATATTTTATGTATACATCCCGGAGGAAAACCAGGACGATCTGCCGGTTTTCGATACCAACGATATCAACCTCAACAACTTCAACAACATCTATCGCGAACAGCGCTTCTACGGGCGGGACCGCGTGGGTGACACCAACCAGGTCACGCTTGGACTGGAAAGCCGTTTTCTGGATGCTGAAACGGGCAGACAGTGGATGCGTGGCGCCATCGGCCAGATCTTTTTCCTGGCCGATCGGGAGGTTCAGCTTCCCGGCGATGAGCCACAAACCGAAACAGAGTCCGATTTCCTCGCCGAAGTCCGGGCGGACTTTACCGAGAGATGGGGCGTGTACGGGTTCTTGCAGTATGATCATCAGGAAAAGAACGTGCGGGAAGGCAAGGCCGATTTGTTGTATAGCGGACCTCGCGCTTTCGTGGATCTGGAATACCGTTTTTCACGTGGCAGTACCGAACAGGCCCGGATCCACGCCCTGGTACCTTTCGGGCAGCGCTGGACCATGATCTTCGATGACCGTTATTCCTTTCGTGATCAGGAAAACCTCGAGATTTCACTGGGCTTCGAGTACAACGGTTGCTGCTGGAAAACCCGGTTGTTCGGCCAGCGTCGGCGACGTTCGGATTCCACGTTCCGTGATGCGGTCATATTCGAATTCGAGTTGACCGGCCTCGCTACCGTACGAACGGGGATCTAGGCCGACCGGACCGCGCACATTCATAGTTACTAAACTATCGGCTACCGGATTGCATTATGTTCCGCAGATTTGGAATCATCATTATTGCCGTTGTTTGTATCGGCGGTGCGGTCCGCGGTCAGAGTCTGGACCGGGTCATCGCCGTTATTAACGACGACGTCATAACCCATCTCGAACTCGAAAATCGGCTCGCCAGTCTGGATGCGGAAATTAAATCCCAGGGGGGGGACACGCCGCCACGTGACGAGCTGCGCAGGCAGATGCTGCAGCAAATGATAAACGACAAGTTGCAACTCCAGGCTGCGAAAAGACTAGGGCTGAGCGTGGACGAAAAGGCGATAGATGATGCGGTTCAGAATGTGGCCCGGAACAATCGGCTGACCCTGAGTCAGCTAAGGGAAGCCCTTGCGTCAGAAGGTATATCCTACGGCCTGTTCCGGGAAAGCATCAAGACCCAGATGTTGATCAATCAAATCTATACCCGCCATATCCGAAACCGGATTGTCGTTACCGAAGAGGAGCTTGACGGTTTCATTGCCAGCGGCGGAGGCCGAGCCGACGCCCGGGAGTACGACGTTTCGCATATCCTTGTCCGGGTGGCGGAAAATGCGGGTCCTGAACTAACGGATATCGCACGCGACAAGGCCAAGAGTGTTGTGTCCAGTCTGCAACGCGGAATGGAATTTGCCGAGGCGGCTAAAAAATACTCCGACGCGCCTGACGCATCGGAAGGCGGACGCCTGGGCTGGCGTACCCCGGAGGAGTTGCCAGAATTGTTTACGGAGGCATTGAGCAGAATCGATATCGGCAGCAGCACTAATGTGCTGCAGAGTCCGAACGGATTCCACATTCTCCATATCAATGACGCAAAGGGCAGCAACCAGTCTGCGGTAACCCAGACCAACGTACGTCACATTCTGATAAAGACTGATGAATTTTTGTCTCAATCCGAGGCAGAGCATCGGGCGGAACAGCTGCGGGAGCGCGTCCTAAACGGTGAAAGTTTCCCCGATTTGGCACGAGTGCATTCGGACGACCCGATATCCGCAGTCAAGGGCGGTGATCTGGGCTGGGTGATGCCGGGCGAGTTGACCGGATCCTTCGAAGACGCAATGAGCAAACTGAAAGCCGATGAGGTTAGCGAACCCGTATTCAGCCCGTTTGGCTTTCACCTGATCCAGGTCCTGGACCGGCGTCAGCAGAACATGGGTGAGGAAGTCACTCGTGGGCGTGCCCGCGCACAATTGGTAGCACAAAAATCGGAAGAGCGGTACGAGAGCTGGCTGAAGAGGATGCGAGACGAATCCTACGTCGAAATTCTCGACGACAACCTTAAATTGTAGGAGCGGCGCCCCGCCGCGATATATTAATCATTGCCCAATTACCCCCGCGATTCCGTCCCTGGAATGTGCGGGGGGGAGGATGAAGAAGATTAGATGTTGTAGCTTCGTTCGTCGTGCGAAACGATATCCAGACCCTCGGTTTCCTGGTCCACATCGACTCGCAAACCGAAAACCGCATCAGCGATCTTCAGCAGCACGAAAGATAGAACGACGCCATAAACAATAGTGACCACAACGCCAACGAACTGCTTGAAGACCTGAGAGACCATCGACACGCCTTCCGCAAGCCCCGCACCGCCGAAAGTACTGTCGACGAACACGCCGGTAAGGATCGCGCCGACAATCCCTCCCACACCGTGTACGCCAAAAACGTCCAGCGAGTCGTCATACCCAAGCGCTCTTTTGAGCTTCACGGAAGCCAGATAACAGCAGATACCGGCCGCGATCCCAATGAATAGGGCGCCCGTCGGGCCGACGAAGCCGGACGCCGGAGTGACAGCCACAAGGCCGCCAACCGCCCCTGAAGCGATGCCCAATGCGCTTGGTTTGCCATGGGCCCGCCATTCGATGCACATCCAGGTCATTGCAGCGGCAGCCGTGGCGATCTGTGTGACGATCATCGCCATGCCGGCGACGCCGTCGGCGGCGAGTTCACTGCCGGCGTTGAATCCGAACCAGCCAACCCAGAGCATGGCGGCGCCCACAAGGGTAAGTACCAGGCTGTGGGGCGGCATGGCGGTACCCGGGTAGCCCTTGCGTTTGCCCAGCATAATACAAGCTACCAGACCTGCAATGCCCGCATTGATATGGACCACCGTTCCGCCGGCAAAATCGAGTACGCCCATTTCACCGAGCCAGCCGCCGCCCCACACCCAGTGTGCGATCGGAGCATAGACCAGGGTGAACCACATTCCCATGAACAGTAGCATCGCTGAAAATCGCATACGCTCGGCGAATGCGCCGACGATCAGGGCCGGTGTGATGATGGCGAAAGTCATCTGAAACGTGGAGAACACCGTCTCGGGTATGGTTCCGGACAGGCTGTCCACGGTGATGCCTTTCATGAACAGTTTTCCAAAGCCGCCAATCCACCGTCCACCCTCATCGAATGCAAGACTGTAGCCGTAAAAGAACCAAAGCAGGGTCATCAGGCAGGTGATAGCGAAACACTGCATCATGACCGACAGCGCGTTCTTGCTGCGTACCATTCCCGCATAAAACAATGAAAGACCGGGAATCGTCATGAACAGAACGAGAGCGGTTGAAGTCAACATCCAGGCGGTGTCTCCCGAATCGAGTTGGCTGCCGTCCTGGGCCACGGCGGTGTTCATGACGGACAGCAACGCGGCAACAACGCACACCAGCGAGGAGGGAACCGCTTTGAATTTGTGATTCTTGCGGAACATCATAGCGCGTCCTCGTCGGTCTCGCCCGTTCTGATCCTGATCACCTGCTCGAGGCTCAGGATGAAAAGCTTGCCGTCCCCAATCTTGTCTGTTTTGGCGGCAGACGTAATGGCCTCGACGACGCGGTCGAGCATCTGCTCTTCTACGGCAACTTCAAGTTTAATTTTCGGCAGGAAGTCT
Source organism: uncultured Gammaproteobacteria bacterium (assembly GCA_947259955.1). Classification (GTDB taxonomy): domain Bacteria; phylum Pseudomonadota; class Gammaproteobacteria; order Arenicellales; family JAANXG01; genus JAHEKE01. Next base: position 2,960 of record CAMYOI010000042.1, on the reverse strand, counting down.
ACGGCGTATTCGGCTCCTCTGTAGAGCTCGGTATGGCCTTTCTGGCGGCCGAATCCTTTTACTTCCGTGACGGTCATGCCGCGAATGCCGATATCGGACAACGCATCCCTCACGTCGTCCAGTTTGAACGGTTTGATTATTGCAATAACGAGTTTCATACTTTGCTCCGTGGAACTGATAGACCCTAGCTAGGTAAGCACGAAGCGTGCCAAGGTGAAATCATTGCGCCTCGCGTAGTTTCCGGGCGACGTGGATAAATACCTGCACTATTTTGGGGCATGCAGCCATGGAGGTGCACCATGCCGATACATTCTGTGTATGGGTGGTAGAATAAAAGGATGACCGCTCTTCCGACGCTGTTTGAGAAGATTTTCGAGGCCGTGGCTTCGGCCCTGCCGACGGATCTATCCGCGGATGTGCGCAAGAACATCAAGGCGACGGTGCGGGGCGCCTGCGAGAACCTGGAACTGGTGACGAGAGAAGAACTCGAGGTGCAGGAAGCCGTGCTCAAAAGGACAAGGGAAAAGGTTGAGCTACTGGAACAACAGGTTTCCGAACTGGAAGAGATCATGTTGCCAAAAAGGGAATAGCACGCTAACGAGCCAGGGAGAGGCTCCATGTCACTCGCAATCACATACTGCCGCGCCCGGCGAGGCGTAGACGCGCCTCTGGTAACCGTCGAAGTCCATCTATCGAACGGTTTGCCGGGCTTTACCATCGTTGGCCTTCCGGAAACAACGGTCAGGGAAGCCAAGGACCGAGTGCGAAGCGCTTTGCTGAACTCGGGCTTCGATTTCCCGGCACGCAGGATTACCGTAAATCTGGCACCCGCCGATTTGCCAAAAGAGGGCGGCCGTTACGATTTGGCCATTGCCGTGGGCATATTGGCAGCCTCCACACAACTCGGGTGTGTAAATCTGGATCGCTATGAGTTCATTGGCGAACTGGCACTTGGCGGAGAACTGCGAGCCGTTAAAGGGGTATTGCCCGTTGTCATGGCCGCGAAAAAAGCCAAGCGCATGGTGCTTCTAGCACCCGGAAACGCGCCGGAGGCGGGGATAGTGAGACATCCGCAGCTTTATTCGCCTGATCACCTGCTACAGGCGACCGGGCACCTCACTGGCGAAGCTCCATTGGAAACATTGCCTCGATCGTTGCCGCGAACCGAAGCCCCATACCCGGATTTATCTGATGTACGTGGGCAGGAGTTGGCCAAACGGGCACTCGAGGTGGCTGCTGCCGGCGGGCATAGTCTATTGATGATCGGTGCGCCGGGTACGGGCAAGACGATGCTCGCAACGAGGTTGACCGGTATTCTGCCTACGTTGAGCGAATCCCAGGCACTCGCTGTGGCCGCGATCAACTCCCTTGTAGATTCGGATTTCACGACCTGCTACTGGTCCGTTCCGCCATTCCGGAGCCCCCATCATTCTTGTTCAAGCGCCGCACTTGTAGGCGGTGGTCGGCTACCCGGACCGGGGGAAATATCCCTGGCGCACCACGGCGTTCTATTCCTAGACGAGTTGCCAGAGTTCAACCGAAACGCATTGGAGCAATTGCGGGAGCCCCTGGAATCCGGTGTCGTACACGTTTCTAGGGCAGCACAGAAAGTCGAGTTTCCTGCGGACTTTCAACTGGTTTGTGCCATGAATCCTTGTCCCTGCGGCCGGCTGGGCGATCCTGGCGGGCATTGCCGGTGCACTGAGGACCAGATTCGAAAATATCGTTCAAAAGTATCCGGCCCGCTGCTGGATCGCATCGATATCCACATCGAGGTGCCGCCGGTGCCGAGAGCGCATTTGATCGATGGCGGACCGGTCCGGGAGGGCTCGTCGTCGGTACGGCGACGCGTCATCGCCGCCCGGAACAGACAAACGCTTAGAAGCGGTTGTCTTAACTACGATCTTGCCGTTGCCCACCTGGAGTCCGTGTGCCGGCTCGAAAAGGATTCCCGAGAACTCTTGTGCGACGCGATGGACCGGCTCGGATTGTCCGCACGCGCCTATCATCGCATCATCAAGGTGGCGCGTACGATCGCCGACCTCGACGACAGTATAGGCATTTCACTGGACCATATCAGTGAAGCGGTCGGTTACCGGGCACTGGACCGTACTCTATAGCGCAGCGCCGGCATGCACGCTATCAATCAGCCTCCGGCCGACTAGGCACCCGAAGCGATTGAGCCACGAGAAGAAACGACTCAACGCATTAAGGGTACGATCCGTTGGTGGGTTGGCGGAGCAAGAACTGGCAAAAGTGTCGTTTCTTGCACCGAAGGAGTTTATTGAGGTTCCAGACGAATCAGATGTAATTTCGGAGGCGAGCGAAAACACCGTGCGGGGATACCATGTGAAAGTGACCTACAATGCTGTTAGCGAATGTGAAAAGCACACCACCCAGACGCCATTGCGAAAGTGATCGTTATATCGATGAAAAGACATACATATTATCGGTAGCAAGCAATTTCTCGACAATTCGATTCCATTCATCCTCAAAAGACATTTTTGAATGTATATTGCGGCATGAGCAGACCAATATTTTGCGTTAGAGATATCTCCTTGTTTGCAAACGACAGCGATTGAGCATTAAGCGGTCATTGTGATTTTGACAATTCGAGGGTAATTCTGCTCGGGTCGAATGGCTATAAACGGCTGCGGAAGAGTCATTCGCCAAGTGCCGTTGAGCGGCAACTTTATACTTCGTAGCGGACATTCAGCCATGAAATTATCTCGGGAAAATGCGTGGAATATTGTGCTGGTGAATAAAGTTGAAAAATGCCTTTCCGGAATTCAAATCTCGAGTGTAGTTGATGACTGAGAAAGAAAAAATGTTGTCTGGTTTTCCATATAATTCATGGGATAGCGAACTTGTCAATGATAGGATGCACGCAAAGGCCGCGTGCCATAAGTTCAACCTTTTCGATCCTATGAAATTGTTTGAGCGAATGAGTATTCTAAGGA
>CAMYOI010000041.1 GCA_947259955.1 uncultured Gammaproteobacteria bacterium | reverse complement strand
CCGGCAGCGAACAGCATCGCAAACCACGAAAACAACGAATAATCAGGCTGGGCGTGATCCGGGCCCAGTTTGATTTCACCGAATCGCGTCAGCGCTATGGCAAACGTGCTCACCAGAATGATTGCAACAACTAAAACATAGTACCAACTGGCGTTGGCAACAATCGCATTCTGCGCACCCGCAAAAACGACGACGCAGTCCGCGTCCACCGCTGCGCCGCATAGTTTCGAGTGCCTGCGCGCGATGGCCTCACGCAGTCCGGATTCACCGTCCACCGCCGTGTAGTGGTGTCTAGCGTTTCGGAGGCTTTCAACGGCTGCGTCCACGACTCCCGCGGGGCTGGAAGAATCGCTTTCCTGCCCGACACTCATGAGATAGATGTCGTCGCCGGCCTCGAGCCTTCTCATGGCCCGATAGTGGACATCCCAGGTGTCGACGGATTCGCCGGAAATGCGATCGGTCAGATCAGCGTATTGCATAATTTCGCCTTGCGGTGTCTGATGTGTGGAAATGCCGGGCGGCGTGATCATATCCGACAAAACGACGTCAAGAAAGGGCGGGCCGTAATTCTTCCCCCCCTACCGGTATATCTGCAAATACAGGTTCCTTGGTTACTGACATCAAACAGGTAAACGATAAATGAAAGCAGGCGAAGCCATCACGCGGTTGCTGGGGCGGTACGGTGTAAAGCACGTCTTCGGCATCCCAGGCACCCACAGCCTCGAGCTCTATCGCGGACTTGCCAATGAAAAGCACGGAGTGAGGCACGTCCTGGCCCACCATGAGCAGGGCGCGGGTTTCATGGCGGACGGTTATGCCCGGGCAACCGGGCGACCCGGTGTGTGTTACGTGATCACCGGCGCGGGTGTGACGAACATTACCACGCCCATGGGCGAGGCGTATTCGGACTCCGTTCCCATGCTCGTGATTTCTCCGGTTAATCCCCCGGACGGCGGTGGGTACAACCGTGGACGTCTGCATGAAATCACTGACCAGGCCGCGGTGACGGCGCCTCTTACCGCGTTCAGCGCGACGGCCCAGTCGGTGGATGAGGTTCCGGAGCTTATTGCGCGTGCGTTCATGATCTTTGCCAGTGAACGGCCTCGGCCGGTGCACATCAGTGTGCCCATTCCCGTGTTGTCGCAGGACGTTAGACACCCCTGGGAACCGCGGCGGATTCCTTCCAGGCCCGTTGCATGTGACGAGGATATCGAGCGAGCCGGACGAGCCATCGATAGCGCAGCGCGGCCTGTGATCATTGCCGGCGGCGGTGTGCGTCTTCTGCCCGGTCCGGTCGTCGAACTGGCCGCTGCGGTTGGATGCCCGGTCATCACCACCGTGGCGGGGCGGGGAGTGATACCGGCATCCCACCCGCAATGTCCCGGTGCGCAGCTTCGCGCCGGGCCGGTTCAGAAACTGCTCTCGGAATCCGATCTGGCGATACTGCTCGGTACCGGACTCTCCCAGACGGATCATTGGAACGACGATCTTCCCCTGCCGGGCAAGCAGATCAGGGCAAATCTGGACGGTGCCGCCCTGGTGGCCCCGGGTGAAGTCATTTCGATCAGGGGCGACGCGTCGGACGCCGCGGACCGGTTGAGCGTGATCGTATCCACCGGTGATCAAGGTACACGGATGGATTACTGCATCGCGCGGTGTCGGAATTTGCGGGGCGAACTGTCCGAATCGATGACCCGGAAGGAGCGCTGCCACTGGCAGGTACTGGAGCGCTTGAAACAGGCGCTCCCCGAAGACGCAACGGTCTACAGCGACATGACCCAGATTGCATACACCGCGCTCGACTACATGCCGCTGGAACGTCCCAACAGCTGGCATCACCCGACCGGCTACGGTACCTTGGGTTATGCCTTGCCGGCTGCAATGGGCGGCGCGATTGCCGCCGGGGGCCGGCCTGTTCTAGTCGTGGTCGGAGATGCCGGACTTCAATACACCATGCAGGAACTGCCGCTGGCATCGGAAATGGGGCTGAACGTGAAGGTGCTGCTTTGGAATAACCATGCACTGGAACAAATTAGGGATGACATGACGGCGGCCGGCATCCCACCCACCGGTGTTGTCCAGAAAAATCCCGACTTCGAGCTCCTCGCCCAGGCCTGCGGTTGGGAATACGCCGCGGCCGATCGGCTCGATCAAATGGGCGGGATGCTAGGGTGGCTGTTCTCGCAGCCCGGGCCCCGCCTGCTTGAGTTGGATGAACGGGCGATGTTTAATGAAAGCGGCTGAATCCGGATCTGCCCCCACCGCGCCGGAACCGACTACCGATCGGTTTGGTCCGATAGGCTGTCGTCCAGCGGACCTATAAATCCGTGTTCGACCATGAAGTCGATCAGACTGTCGGCCGACTGTGCCGGGCTCAGCACCGTGGTGTCGAGCACGATATGCTCCCGCTCCGGTGTCTCATAGTCCGAATCGATGCCCGTGAAGTGAGGTATCTCTCCCGCGCGCGCGCGTTTGTAAAGCCCCTTGGGGTCCCGTGCCTCGCATACCTCCAAGGGTGCCGATATATAAACCTCGATGAACTCGTCCGGGTCGAACAGATCTCGCACCAGCCGCCGATCGCTCCTGAAAGGCGAGATGAAGGACGCGATGGTAATAATCCCGGCGTCGACAAAAAGTTTTGCGACCTCGCCCACCCGGCGTATATTCTCCACCCTCTCGGCATCCGTGAAGCCGAGGTCTCTGTTCAGGCCGTGGCGCACGTTGTCTCCGTCGAGCAAATAGGTGTGCTTTCCCTGGGCGTTGAGTTTCTTCTCCACCATATCTGCAATGGTCGATTTGCCGGCCCCGGACAGACCGGTAAACCAGAGCAGGCAGGGATTTTGCTCCTTGATCTGCGATCTCGTTGATTTATCGACCTGCAGGTCGTGCCAAACGACGTTAGTAGCCCGTCGAACTACTCGTCGTGTACGTTCGGTGTCGGGTTTTTCCGAATTCTGATTTAGCATTGCAGCACTTTTATCCATCACTTGAACAGCCATTATTCCTTGGGTTAAAAACGAAACGGGTGACCATATATCATTTATAGCCCAGGTTTTGCAATGCAGCGACAGTATTTTTAGTCCGTATCGAGGACGCCACCCGGTCTGGTGAGAAATGCGGGCCAGCCCGTATTTCTCACCAGGATCCCGGATGATGGCGCAGCACAGGGGCCGATGAACGCCGGGCTAGAGCTTAACGTAGCCGTCCCGGGTCTGGGGTAGTCTGCGGTTGAGCAGTTTCGAGGCCACCACCGTGCGCAGAATCTGCGCGGTGCCGCCGCCGATAGTGAACATGCGCGCATCACGCAGCATGCGTTCGAGTGGTCGCGCCCTGGAATATCCAGCCGCGCCAAACAATTGCAGCGCATCGTTGGTGACCCTGATTGCGGACTCGGATGCGTAGATCTTTGCACGCGCGGCGTCGGTAATATCGGGAAATCCCGATTCCTGGACGGCGCTGTTGGCGGCTTTGTGAACCAGGGCGCGCGTCGCTTCGAGCCGGATGCTCATGTCGACGAGCATCCACTGCAGGCCCTGGAACTCGCAAATCGGTCTGCCGAATTGTTCCCGTTCCTGAACGTAGGCCAGGGCGAGATCGTAAGCCCCCTGGGCTATGCCCAGCGCAATGGTTCCCGCCCCCACGCGCTGGGCATTGTAGGCATTCATTAGGCCGGCGAATCCTCTGGCCAGACCACCGGGCGGCCGTATCAGGCTAGACACGGGGAGTTCCAGGTCCGCAAGAATGATTTCGGTTTCCGGAATTCCCCGCAATCCCATAGCAGGCTCCCGGCGGCCGACGATCAACCCCTCGTGCTCGTCACCAATGGCAATGAATCCCCCGATGCCCTGTTCGATGCCATTCTCGTAGACACGGGCGAAGATGAGATGGAGTTTTGAGACTCCACCGCCCGTGATCCAGTGTTTCTTTCCGTTGATTACGTAAACGTCTCCGCGCCGGTCGGCGCGCGTCGTCATCATCGTGGCGGCGCTCCCGGCACCCGGTTCTGTTATACAAATTGCCGGCTTGTCGCCGCTGAGTACCAGCTGCGCCGAGCGATGCTTTTGTTCTTCGCTACCATATTTCATTATCGCGCCGATCGCCCCCATGTTTCCCTCCACCACGATACGGCCGGTGACACCGCATACCCTAGCCATTTCCTCGATAACGAGGACGGCATCCAGGTAACTTGCCTGCTTGCCGCCATATGCCCTCGGGATCGTCATGCCCATGAAGCCCGCGTTCGTCAGTGCGCGCACGTTATGCCACGGATACTCCTCTGAACTGTCGATTTCGGCGGCTCGCGGGGCAATGGTGCTTTCGGCAAGGGCGCGAGCGGATTCTATTAGGTCGAGCTGGTGGTCGTTCAATTCAGGCATGTCATAACCGTTGAAATGGTCGGGTATTCAATCTTATCGAAAACTGCGGCCCAACCCTAGCCGGCATTTCTCACCAGGCGGCTTTAAATTCTTGCTAAGGACTTGCCATGCCAGGTTCTTTGGTTTTGACTGAAGAACAGTCTGTATCGGCAACGCCTATCCCGGCGCTGGCCGGTCCGTCCCCGCTCCCTGGTAGACGGGCTATCGCCGGCGTCCTGGTGGAAAATCCGGACTAAGCACAAGTTTTTGTTATTATCGGGTAAAATCAGCCCATGGTCCCAATTCGGAGGTAGTATGTCCGGCCCGGCAAGAACAACCGCAAATCATATTTATCGCGCCGCAATGATCGCGTGTTTGCCGTTCATTGCATGGTGTTTGCCGGCGGCGGCCCAAGAGGGAATGAAGATTGAGCTGAACAAGCTTGAATCGGTGGAGGGGGCGTGCCGGGCGTATATGGTTTTCGAAAACAATACGGCAAATGCATTCGAGTCGCTTAAGCTGGATCTGGTGATGTTCGATACGAATGGCGTCATCAACAAGCGGCTGGCCGTGGAAGGAGGCGCTCTGCCTGCGGGAAAGACCAGCGTCAAGCTTTTTGACATCAAGGGTGTGTCCTGCGCGGATGTGGACCGCGTCCTGCTCAATGATGTACTCAGCTGCCAAGGGCCGGCTGGTGAGATCAGCGACTGCCTGGATGATATCGATACGACGTCGCGTAACGCGGTAGTTTTTTTCAAGTGACGATCCGGCCGGAATAGTTCGCATATCGTGCTAGAGAGGCTGAATATACTGCTGGAACTTGGCGGGCCGGTTCTGATGACGCTGGTGGTGCTGTCGATCGTGGCTGTTTCCATCATTGCTTACAAATCGCTTCAGTTCGTCATGCTTCTGGGCCAAGGCAAGTCGTTTGTGTCGATCGTGCTCAAGCATTACAGGGCTCACCACTATGAGGACGCGTTGCGCATATTGGCGCGGAATCGTAGCCCTGTTGCGCGTGTCATGGATGTGGCCATAGTTGGCCACGCAAGAGCGGATCTGAAGGAATTCATGGTTCGAGAGGAAATCGAGCGCATAGCGGCGTTGCATCTCGAGCGTATGCGATCCTATCTTCGGGGGCTCGAGGTGATCGGAACACTTAGTCCCCTGCTGGGTCTGCTGGGCACCGTAATGGGAATGATCGACGCTTTTCAACAGCTCGAGTATGCCGGCAGCCGGGTCGATCCCGGGGTGTTGTCAGGCGGAATCTGGGAAGCGCTGCTGACGACCGCCGCCGGTCTAGTCGTGGCCATTCCAACACTGGCTATGCTCAACTGGTTCGAGCGGATCATTCAGCGAACGGCACATGAAATGGAGAACGCGGCCACTCAGGTTTTCACGGGTGCCGTAAACGAACCACCGGTCGACTATGTCACTTCACAGCTACGGGCAACTTAAAGATAGAGAAATCGAGGAGGCCGCCAGAAAGCGCCGATCGCTCGTTATTCTAACGCCTCTGGTGGACATCGTTTTTATACTGCTCATCTTTTTCATGCTTGCTTCCAGTTTTTCCGATCATCGCGTCATCGGGTTCCTGACGCCCGCAGGGGCGAAGCAGGCGATCGGTTCGGAACTGCCCAGCGCCGTCCTGGTTCGTGTAGATGCCGATGGGTCGCTGGATATGAGCGGACAACCCATGTCGACGGTTCGTATCGCACAGGAGGTCGCCCGCCGATCCCTTTCCGACGACACGCTGGGTTATCTGGTGCAGCCTAACAGGGGTGTTTCGGTGCAGCAGGTCATCGATGTAGTTGATCTGTTGAAGAGTTCGGGTGCCCGCAATGTATCCCTCACCAGCAGATCCGGATCATGAAGTTCGCTCTGCAAACTCAGGAAAGACGCCTTGATCTGACGGTGCTTCCGATGGTCAACGTCGTGTTTCTTTTATTGGTTTTTTTCATGCTCGTGGGCAGAGTTGGACCAAAGGAGGAGCTGGATGTGGACCCGCCTCTGTCCCAAATCGGACAGACGGAATCCGGACACGCGATTCGCGTTGAAATCGACCGGAGCGGTATCATGGTCCTGGACGGCCGGAAAGTTGATACCACCGAACTAATTATTGCCGTCTCCGACCTGTTGAGGCAGGACCCGGCAACGCAGATACAGTTGAAAGCCGATGCCGGCCTGGACGCGAATCTGTTGATCAAACTTATGGAAACACTGCGGCTGATAGGAGTTGCCAAACTGACGCTGGTTACGGAGCATGCAACCTGACCCGACTTTGTTAACGGTTCATGCGTGTTAATCGCCGTCGACACCGGGGCGGCTGTTGAGCTATGTTGGTGAACGCCCTGCTGTGGTTGTTTTCGATACTGATAGCGCTTAGCTTGCATGCGCTGGGACTTCTGTTATTCGACCCGGTTCAGCCAAACCCGCCCAGCCCGAATGCCTTCAGCGAAGAGATCGTCGTCATGCTGGGAGAGGGTGCCGGCGGCGCCATTGAATCGATGCGTCCGCCTCCGCAACCCGACAGCTTGACGGGGCTGGAGGCCCCGGCTGAAAACGTGGTGGATCCGGCGGCCAGCGGCGCAACCGAGCCGGACATTGAAGCCCCCCGGGTTGAAGACACGATTTCGGCTTCCCTCGAGCGCGACTTCGTTGAACCGGAGGCGGTAGAGCAATCCGACGCAGTGGATGCAAGTTTACCGCCAAAGATGCCGCACATACAGGTTGCCGGGGTCGATGTAGATGCCCCAAGCCTGTCGGCAAAAATTCCGGAGGCCGCGGACACCGTCGCCAAGGTGGATCAACCCGTACCTGTAACCGCGGCGGCTGAGCGAAGCGAAGTGGTGGCTACACCGCAGGTAGTTTCCCCTGCCCGCTTGGTTGGAAATATTGAAAATGCAGACTCTTCGGACATTTTGGAAGTGGAGGCAAGCCCCGCCACGGAAATCAAAGAATCCTTGGTTTCGCAGCCGAAAATCGATGCCGAGCAAGCCCCATTTACCACCGCATCGGAGGCGGCGGATACACCGGTACCGCAACCCGATACGAGTGACCCGGAGCAGACGCTTTCAATCGAAGTGGAAGAGGAAGTTGCGCACAATACTCCGGCAGCGGTGGTCTTTGAGTTCGAGACCGTAGATGCGACACCGCTTTCGAAATCGCCTGATCCGAATCCCGAATCGGCCACGCTGGTTTCCATCGAAGAGCAGATCGCACGCGCGCTTACCCTCGATGAGACACAAAGCTCCGGGTTGGGAATCGGGGTGATAGCTCGATATGCCGGACTGCTGAAAGGCAGATTGGAAGCAAGCATGCATTACCCCCGGGCTGCGCGGGTGGCGGGTCAGGAGGGCAGTGTGGTGGTGCGATTCGTCATCGACCGAAATGGAACCGTGCTCTCGATCTTGCTGGAAAGAGCTTCCGGCCATGCTATTCTGGACCGCGAAGCCGTTGAAATGATCGAGCGTGCGGAACCTTTTCCCGCCATGCCCGGGGAGATGGCGGGCGATGTGCTCGAACTTCGCGTACCGATCGCATACCGAATCGACGACGCGTCCCGGACCCGGCACATACCACCAATCAACCTGGAGTGAACGCCATCTAAAATTCACTAACCCGCAAGCAAGATCAATGAGATAAAAAAATCACCACCGGACTGGTGCAATATGCGGGCAAGTTGCGTTTGACGAGTAATTCTTACCATAGGATTCCGCCTTGCGTCGATTCGATCCGCGGTCAGCGGCGGTGGTGGCCGCGCAGCATCTCGATCAGATCAAAGAAAACCCGGTTGGTCAGGGCGCTCGAGATATCTATAGCCAGACTGCGGCTGTAGTAGGGGCTCAGATCCAGCCCGACACCGAGGCCGTAGATTTCCACCTCGCCCGACAGCTCAATGCGGGACACTACCTGTCGCAGATGGTGGTCCAAATAAAAGATGTCGTTTGCCAGATTGGTTGCCGTGTCCATCGGGCTGCCATCGGAGATAACGACCAGGATTTTTCGACCGGCTTCCCTCGAGGTCATTCGCCTGCAGGCCCACTCGACTGCTTCACCGTCGACGCCTTCCCTGAAGAGATCGGGTTTGAGGAGAGCGGCTATGCCGGGTCGCGCCCTCCGCCAACGCGTGTCGGCGTCCTTGTAGACCAGGTGGCAAAGTTCGTTAAGCCTACCCGGATACTCGGGTTGGCCTGCCCGCACCCAGTCGCGCTGCGCTCGCCCGCCGCTCCAGGCGCCGGTTGTGAATCCCAGGACCTCGGTGGTGACTTCAACCTGTTCCAGTGCGCGAACGAGCGTATCGACCAGCATCGCGATGGATTCGATGTGCTGTTTCATGGATCCCGAGCAGTCGATGAGTATGCTGAACATGCAGCGCGCATGCGGCTGGTGCAGTTCGCGGCGAAACAGGCGCCGCTCCTGAGGAGAACTCACCAGCTGCGCCAGGCGGCGTCCGTCGATATAACCTTCCTCCTCCGCGAATGACCAGCCGTCGCGCTGCGGGATTGCCAGCAGCGCGGCCAAAAGGCGCGACAGCCGCGGTATGTTTATGCCCTGTGCGGCAATGATCTGATCCAGATGCACTCGCAATTCCCTCAGCAACTTTTTGCGCACCAGCGTCTCCGCGTCAACCACGCGGTCATATTTGCTCGTGTAAATCCGGTATTCCCGGTCTGAATGCAGCAATACCTTGCTCGCGCCCGAGTCGGCCACGCCAACACTCTCTGATTCAATTTCCTCCGAATCGAGCAGTGCGCTGAAAATTGCACGGGCCTCGTCGTTGTCGATTTCATCGTCGCGATCAATTCGTTCGGATCTCGCGGTGTTGATGCTTTCCGCGATGACGCTGGCTATGGAAAGGGCATGCACGGCAAACGCAGCCTGGTCGAACCTGTGGCGTCTGATTCCCGCCAGGTCGTGGCCGAGCAGCGTCGCCAGGGCGCCGCGTGTGGGCTCAAGCAGGTCTTCGGTGTGTTCCGGAACAGGCAGTCCATTGAGGCGTGACCAGCATACCTGCGCGATAGCGTATATGAGAATACCCGTATCACTGTCGGTCAGCCCGGACTGGTGAAAACGCTTCGACCATTGTTGAAACCGATAGCGCAGATTTCGCGTCATACCCGGCATGGAATCAGGCACGAGGGTTTCCACGCGCAGCTGCTCCAGTAGTTCGAATATCAACCGTTCGATCGGTTCGGTAGGGCAAAGGCTTGCGTGCAGATCAGGGTCGGAGTGGACCAGACGCTGCGCGATGCCGTCCGTGGCGCCGCGGAAAGAGCCGAAGTCGTCGCTATCGAGGTCGACCTGAAGGTGGGGGGCATGCACAGCGATGCGATCCTGACCCTGGAACAGGCGGCGTCCACGAAAGATCAGATCGGGTCGGCCCGTCAATGCCCGCACGGTTGCGGCGCACAGTTCTTCGACTTTTTGTTGTCTGAGAACCGCTTGCTGGATTGCGTCCATCTAGCCCGCATTTCTCACCAGGATCCCGGATGATGGCGCAGCACAGGGGCCGATGAACGCCGGGCGGGAGTGAGATGCATAGCCGTAGCTATGGATCGAATGAAACCCAAGTTCAGCGGGACCTGGACCAGCCAGGGCAGGGATAGGCGTTACCCAAACACACTGTTTTTCAGACAAAACCAAATTCCTCAATATTTACAACGTTTCAATAATCATCTCTAGCCGCCTGGTGAGAAATGCGGGCTGATAAAAGGCCGGCGGATCAGCGATGTAGATCGATGCTGTCGCGGATCAGGTTGGCGCGACCGCCTGCAGATAGGATGTGTCGAGTTCCTCGTTGAAACAACGCTGGTAATACTCGGCAATGATAGGGTGCTCCGCCTCGTCGCATTTGTTGAGATAGGACAACCTGAAAGCACGCGCCGGGTCGCTAAAATACCCGAGATTCTCCGCCCATGCGATTACGGTGCGCGGTGACATTAAGCTGGACACATCGCCGGCGGAAAAGCCATGCCGCGTCAGATTGGCCAAAGCTACCATGGAGGCGACCAGTGGTCGGCCCCGATCGTCATCGAGTTCCGGGACGCGGGCGAGGACGATGGCGATTTCCTCCGCGCCCGGCAGGTAGTTCAATGAAGCGACGATGTCCCAGCGGTCGATCTGTGCGTGGTTTAGCATCTGGGTGCCGTGATACAAACCGGTGAGGTTGCCCAGGCCCACGGTGTTCGAGGTCGCGAACAGGCGAAAGCAGGAGTGTGGACGCAGCACCTGGTTCTGGTCGAGCAGGGTGAACTTGCCGTCACGCTCCAGAATACGTTGGATGACGAACATGACGTCGGGACGGCCCGCATCGTATTCGTCGAATACCAGGGCAACCGGCCTGCGCAGCGCCCACGGCACGATCCCTTCCTGGAACCGCGTCACCTGTTTGTCCGATTCCAATACGATGGCATCCTTGCCGACGAGGTCGAGCCGGCTGATGTGGCCGTCGAGGTTGACCCTCACGCAGGGCCAGTTGAGTCGGGCGGCCACCTGCTCGATGTGGGTCGATTTGCCGGTGCCGTGCAGGCCCTGCACCATGACGCGACGATTCGCGTTGAAGCCGGCCAGTATGGCGAGCGTAACGTCCGCGTTGAAACGATAGACCTCATCGACCTCCGGGACATGGTCGTCACGCTCGCTGAACGCCGGCACCATCATGTCCGAATCGATGCCGAACATCTCGCGCGCGGACACCTCGTGGTCAGGCTTGATTTCTGTCAGATCGCTCATGGTCCGTGAAACCACTCCAGCTTTGGAGTCATTGAGTGAACCCGAGGCCACTTAGGCGCGTGAAGCGGTTACCAGCGCCGATTTCGTGAGCGGGGTTACACGTAGTCCTTGTACTTATCCAGGTATCGTACCGGCTTGCTCAATGCATCGCGCCGAAACGGGTCGCCCAGTTCACGCGTACACATGAGTTCGAGGACGGTCGTCTTGCCGCCGTTCATCTGCATGTCGACGGCCTTTTCTAGAGCGGGCCCGACGTCCTCCAGTTTGTCGACGGTGACCCCTTCCGCTCCCATGGCCCTGCCGATGCCGGCGAAGCTCTGGTTGTCGAGTTCACCGGCAACGAATCTCCGGTTGTAGAAATCAACCTGATTCTTCTTCTCGGCGCCCCATTGCCTGTTGTGGAAAACAACCGCGGTGACCGGAATATCGTGGCGTACACAGGTCATGGTTTCGGACAGACTCATTCCCCAGGCACCATCGCCCGCGTAAGCAATGCCCGGGCGATCGGGTGCGGCGACCTTGGCGCCGATCATGGTCGGAAACGCATACCCGCAGTTGCCATAGCTCATCGCGGCGAAGAAGCTGCGCGGCCGCTCGAAGCGCAGGTAGCTGTTGGCCACCGAATTGATGTTGCCGATATCGGTCGACACCATGACGTCTTTGGGCATATGCTTTTCGAGTTCACGCAGCACCTGACGGGGGTGCATCCAGTCACCGGATTCGTTCTTCTGCTCTTCGATCATGTCAAGACTGAACGCGTCCTTTTCATGAGTCCACCCATCCAGTTCTTTTTCCCAGGCATCTTTCTCGGACTTGATTTCCGCCGCACGCCGGTCGCGGTTTTCGTCACAATCAAGGGCGCGATCATCGATCAGGCCGAGTAGCGTCCTGGCTGCGTCTCCGGCGTCGCCGCAAATGCCGACGGATATATTTTTGACCAGGCCCAGCATTTTGTGGTCGGCGTCGACCTGGATGATCTTCGCATCATTGGGCCAGTAGTCCAGGCCGTGCTGCGGCAGCGTGCCGAAGGGACCGAGGCGTGTTCCGAGTGCCAGTACTACGTCCGCTCGTGACATCAACTTCATTGCGGCCTTTGATCCCTGATAGCCGAGGGGACCGCACCACAGTGGGTGACTGGCTGGAAAGGAATCGTTGTGGAGATAGCTGTTGACGACAGGTGCTCCCAGCCGCTCCGCCAGCGCCTTGCATTCTTCTACACCGTCGGCCATGACGACACCACCACCGGACACGATGACGGGGCTTCTGGCCGTGGCCAGCAGATCCGCCGCGTCTTTCAGGCTCGTCTCGCCGCCCGGGCCGCGGTCCAGTCGTCGTGGATTGGGAATTTCGCACTCGATGTCACCGTAAAAATAATCGCGCGGGATATTCAGCTGGGTTGGACCCATTTCGGACATGGCCCGGTCGAAACAGCGCGCCGTATACTCGGCCATGCGTTTCGGATTGTTGACGTGCCCCTGGTATTTGGTGAATTCCTGGAACATGGGCAGTTGATTGGCTTCCTGGAATCCGCCCAGCCCCATACCCATGGTGCCGCTCTCGGGAGTGACTATCACCACCGGCGAATGCGCCCAGTAGGCGGCAGCAATCGCGGTGACGCTATTGCTGATTCCCGGACCGTTCTGACCAATGCACACGCCGTGCCTTCCCGAAACGCGGGAGTAGCCGTCGGCCATGTGGGCGGAGCCCTGTTCGTGCACCACCGGGATCATGGTGATGCCGGCGGGAGCGAAAATATCCATCGCGTCCATGAACGCCGAGCCCATGATGCCGAAAATCGTGGTCACACCATTGGCGGCCAGGGTTTCGACAAAGGCTTCACTCGGGGTCATACGTGTCATTGGCTCATCTCCTCAAAAATTGGTGTTTGACCCGTTTCGTGGGCATCGTCAGGAAGTCTAAATATGAGATTATTTATCTCATAATACGTTGTCAAGAGAATTTCAATCATCAATAATAGAAATGATCGGGTGAAGAAATACCGGGATTCGTGACAAAAGCTAATAATTCCCAATCGGCGCTGCTCAGGGGCCTGGCGGTCATCGAATGGATATCCGCCCAGGATCGTGCCGTGTCCAGCGCCGAAGCCGCCGAGGCCGTGGAATTGCCAAAATCTACCGTACATCGCATGGCCACGCAGCTCGAGGCGCAGGGTTATCTGCAGCGCGTCCCGGGCAGCAAGCGGTTCTCCGGGGGACCGAGGCTGCATGATCTGGCTCTGGCAGCGGTGTCCAATTCGGTTATCGGCGCCCCGAGGCACGCCATTCTGCAATCGCTGTCGGAGGAAATCGAGGAAACCTGCAATTGCACGATGCTGGACGGCAGCCACATCGTCTACTTCGATCGGGTCGAGGCCAACTGGCCTTACCGGATCCACCTGCCCGTTGGTTCACGCGTGCCGCTGCACTGTACCGCCAGCGGAAAACTGTTCCTGGCCCTGATGCCCAGGTCGCAACGAGGCCGGATGCTGCAAACCCTGACCCTGGACCGATACACCGACCAGACCATAACCGATCCGATTCGACTAAAGATGCAGTTGGAACGCATCGGGAAGGAACGGATTTCGATCGATGAAGGGGAGTACCTGGACGGTCTG
>CAMYOI010000040.1 GCA_947259955.1 uncultured Gammaproteobacteria bacterium | reverse complement strand
TCGCTGAGCGCTTTCTCTGAGATGCTTAAACAGATGCATCCGGCTTATCGAGAACGCATACTTTTGGGTTTAAAAGGGTTAGATCTAACAACGTGATGTTGGCTAGCTGAGTATCTTCTTCGGGATCGTGAAAGACAAAATCTTTAAAGTGCTGACTGACTGCTCCGAGTATATTGGAGCCGTTCGTGCTACCTACCCCGAGTGACTGGAGTTGGCCGGTTACTGACGGACAGGGTGCAGTGAGACCCACGTGTTCAAGCCCAGTTTTCTCGGTCCGCTTTGTCGGGGACAACCGTCGTTCGATAACGATCCGGAATAGGAAATATAAGCGTTTCCCAACAGGCTGGGCCCGACCCTGAACAGACCTTCAAGACACAGGTACTTTAACATTGAGTAACGCGGTAAGCCGTTGTCGAGCTTGATCCGGTAAAGTTGTTACTGGGGTAAGGTACTGTTGTTAAAAGTCAGCACTATTTAACCTCCGAGGCCAAGCTTTTCTGGACCGTAAACTCTCATTCATGCGAGTTTTAGCGAATAGGCGTCCGATCATTCGAGTGCGAACAAAAATTGGGCGCCGGTAGCAGCGAAACTAGATATCTGTTCGTTGCGTTTTGCAGCGGATCTGAAACCAATCTCCTCGAGCATGGCGTAGTCGAACTCAAACGGGCACCACCGGCGATCTGATTCTGTAAGACTCGTCCTCGAACACAGTCATGGCTCCCATGCCGTATTCAGACAACACCTGTGACGCTTCGGCCAGTGATATGTTTAATTTCGTCACCCGCTCCTTGGATACGTACTGCACCGAACCAGCCATAACCGCGGGCGCAGTGGGGACCAGAACCACGCAGCGGGTCTCGCTCTCCTCTATGACGAAAGCCAACACCTGAGTGTCCATGGCGTTGGTCAGAAGAGCGGGTTGCAGCTGCTGCGCCTGCGAACCTGTCATGGCACGGGTATATGCCTTGAACATCTTGTAACCCGGGAGCCGTTTCAGCCGCGCTTCCAGCCACTGACCGAGCATTGCCCCTGCCCCGGTGAGGGCGGCAAGACCGGCCGCAAAAAACAAGCCAAGCACACAGAACAGCGCTACGATGGAGGTAACGTCAATCCCTCCAATGGTCGTGACCGGAAGCATCGTCACAATTGGATCAATGACCCCGGAAACCAGCTGCATGGCCTCCAAAATGACCATCAAGAGCAGGGCAACCGGCGTGATCACCACCAGTCCGCCGATGAGGGTCGTTTTCGCAAACCGAAGGAATCGTTTCATGGCTCGTCTCCCAAACATGTCTCATAACAGTGTCGGCCGGCGATGACGAACGTCTCGCTCGACTATGGTATCGCAGTCGAAGGCGCTATCGCGTCACAGCCCGAAAAGGTGTCTGGACCCGGCGAGCCGCTAAGCGCAAGCGGCGCCGATGCCCGGCAATTGATCAAGCCGAATATAAGGCCGTTTTGATCTTTTCCCTCAATTCCTCTCGGTAGGTCTCCAGCGACTTCATCTGGTCGCTGTTCAAGGTATCCTTTAGTTTTTGATTGAGATCCTCGCTCAGCTGTTCATACTGCTGCTTGAACTTCTCCAGACTCTTGTTGCCCTCCCTCGCCAGACGGTCCAGCATTTCTCCCAGCTGGTTGAAACCGTCTTCCAGAATCGGCTTCAGCTTCGAGATCTGATCCTCGGTGAGTTCGAGTAATGCGGTCAGTTGCGCGGCCAGGTCTTGCTTGATTTTGTCGATGGCATCGCGGTCCCATTTTTTAAGGTAATCCCGCAACTGCTGCATTTCTTCACTGGACAGGGCTTCCTGAAGCTTTTCCTGCGCCTCCTTGGAGGCGACATCCAACTGGTCGGACAGTTTATCCAGTTCCACGAACCCTCTGTCCACCGACTCATTGATGCTCTTGTTGAGTTCCGCGCTCTTGGCGTCGATGGCGGGCTTCAGTTGAGACAATTTGTCACCGGACAGCTTGAGCTGAGACTCCAGCTCAGACAGCATCTTGTCGGCATCGAATTCATCCGTTTCAGCATAGGCGGAAGAGGCCAGGAAACACAGGGCCGCAACGGTGGCGCAACAGATTCTCATAAACGTCATAGCATTGTCCTCATTCAGTTTCATAAATGGTCGTCATCCTTTCATGCGGCCTTGGCTTCGACCGGGTGCATATGCACATCCTGCTGCGGGAACGGAATGGATATGCCGTTTTCATCAAAGGCCAGTTTGATCCGTTCCATCATCGCGAAACGGACGTCCCAATAGTCGTCGCCCTTGACCCAGGGACGCACTACAAAATTCACGCTGCTGTCGGCCAGTTCGTCCACCGCAACAACCGGGGCGGGATCCTTAAGGATGCGCTCATCCGCGGCCAACGCCGATTCGATCAGTCCGCGCGCCTTGCTGATGTCGTCACCGTAGCCGATTCCAAACACCATATCCACGCGCCGGGTTGCCTCGGCAGAGTAGTTGACGATGGTGTCGTTGTAGACCAACCGGTTGGGCACCACCACCTGCTTGTTGTCCGGAGTCAACAACGTGGTGTTGAACATGCCGACCTCCATCACCGTACCCGCCGTGCCGGCCGCCGCGATATAATGGCCGAGCTTGAACGGCTGGAACAGCGCGATCATCACGCCCGCGGCGAAATTGGACAGCGAGTCCTTCACCGCCAGACCGATGGCCAGGCCCGCGGCGCCGAATACGGCCAGGGCCGAGGTGGTATCGATGCCCAGTTGATCTAACGCCGCCAAGACAACCAGACCCATCAGCGCAAAGTATGCCGTATTCCTGGTCAGGCGAACCAGCATATCGTCGAGACCGTGCTGCGTCAGCTGCCGAGACATCAGGTTGCATCCCCATTTGGCGACGATGCGGCCAACGTAAAAGATCACCAGGGCCAGCACCACCCTGATGAGCCAAGGCAACAGATAGTCCCCCCAAAGGGCGGACAGCGTAATTTCAGTCATTATTTTCTCCTGTTGTCAGGTTGTACTGTTGTGGGCAGGGCACTGACCATCCTCGAGCGCGTTAATCCGCAGTTATGAACGTGTTTGTATAATCCCCTGTCGTACTGCAACGTCATTGAAATGCCTTTGTTTTAGGTAATTTCGGTTCTTCGGGCGGCTTTTCGCTTTCGAGCCAGGCCTGCCGGCAGGCGGCTTCTCCTTCCAGCGGCTTGTCACCACCGAATAGCCGCCGGATCGGAACATGCAGGGGGCTGGTGACGAACGACACGCCCGCCCACGCCGCCGGCACGATGCCAATGTCGAGCCCCCAATCCTCGAACTTGCCGGAGACGCCAACCGGTATGGCTACGCTGAAGAACTCGGGACGCTTCGCTTCGGGCTTGACATAGATCCCCAGGGTATGTTGAGTGAAATCGATTTCCGCCTTGCCCAAAACGCTCATTTGAGTGGTATCCATGAAGATGACACGGTCCTGCATCAAGCCCTCTTCCAGGGTGAAGCGGGCCAGAATGCAGTTGATGACCGACTCCGGTGCATCATCCACCTTCTTACTCAGCGCCGACAACAGATTCACCGCCCACAAATCGAAGATTGACGCGTCGAATGCCACCGGCAGCAGGGCGAAATCGAAGTGTCCACGGCCTGTCTCCATCAAGCCGCCGATGCTCTCCGCCTTGGCATTCAAGCCGACGTCCAGAAAGACCTTACCGCCCATCTTGGTGTCCGGATTGACTCGGCGGGCGAGTATGCCGTAGTCGAACCGGTCTACCAGGGTTTTCAAGGTAAGTTCTACACCGTCCACCACCGGCTCGTAGCCGAACTCCAGATCCACCGAGCCACCGGGTACGCTCATGTGCAGCGGCTTGACGGTGAGTCGCCCGTCCTCGATGGCGATGGTCAGCCGGCCCTGACCGATACGGTCCTCACCGGACAGCACTTCATTGACATTCAGATCGAACTTGGCGTTGACGCTGTTCAGGGCCTCCGCGGACAGCAGGGAGTGGGTCTTGACCGGGGGCTCGTCGTCTTCGCCGATGGTCTCTTCCCGTTCAACAGCCACCGCATCTGCTTTCGGCTCAACGACCTCCCCACCCTCCGCGGACCAGCCTTCGAAATTGAAATCGTTCAGCTGCAGCCGCGGCGTGGTGAGGGCCACATCGAGCCGGGGCGGCGTCTGGGAGGTGTCGACGTCGAGATTTCCATGAAGTTCACTCTCCCCCACGACGAGTACGGAATCGGTCAGCTTGAATCCCGCATCGTCCGCGGCGTACCGCCCCTCGACCCTGTACGGCCCAAGTGGGGGGAGGTCAAATCCGAGGGTTTCGTTGAACGTCGTGAGGTTTTCGCCACGCAATTTCAGATCCATATCGAACGGGCCCTGCCGGATAGGCACGGTCACGTTGCCGCTGAGGTCGAGCCTGACATCGGCGAAATCGACTCCGAACTTGATCGGCAGCGCGCGGTCCCCCTTGATGTAGTCGATCAGCGGGGCACCCGTGGTCTGGATGGAAACGGGGGTGTGATCCATGACGCCGTTTACTCCAAACGTCAATGGTTTGCCGGGACCGAACCCAATATTGCCCTTCTCGATCTTGATCCGGGTCGCTTCCTCTCCCTGAGGGTCCCCGATCTGCCAGTGCCCGCCGGCCAGTTTTGCAGAAAATTCCGAGTGCCTGGCAAGTTCGTCGAGACTGTCGCCGCGCAAGACCACGCCCGCCGAGAACTTCTCCGTCGTTAGATCCAGCCCCTCGGCGACGCCCAGCCAGGCAACCAACCCCCCGACGTCAATCGCGCCCAGCCCCAGTCCAAACCCAAGCCTCGGCTCCGCGTCTTCGTAACCGAACTCCGCGCCTATATCGACCGGTATTCCGACGATTTCTCCAGAGATCGTGATGGGCGACACCGTATTGGGATCCGTCAGTTCATTCAAGGAAGGGCCGGCGATATCGAGCGAAAACGGCAGGTCCTGTACACCGCCTTCGATATCCAGCTCGAGCGGGGTCTCCATGCCCACACTGCCGTTGAATTTCGCGATATCGAGCTTGGAGCTTCTTGTCCAGTGCGCCATCGACGTAGTTAGCGGAGATCCCGGTAAACGAGAGTGTGTCCACCTCGAAGGTCAAACCGGAACCGTCACCCCCAGCCGGATCCGCTGCCGGGATCTGCCCCGTCTCCTCGGCGCCCTCAGCCCCATCGCCGGTACCGAAGCGCCAGTTGTTGTTACCCCGCACGTCCGACTCCAGGTTCACCTCGACGCCGACGGCGACCAACTCGCGCACGTGGATCCTGCCCTTCAGGAGCGGCAGCACGCCCAACTGTAGACTCAGTTTGTCGAGCGAGGCAAACTCCGCTTCGGTGTAACCCTCGGCGTTGTCGACACGTACCGACTCTACCCTGAGCGTGGGCCACAGGCTGGCCTCCACGCTGACGTCACCGTCGATGCGGAACTGCCGACCCAGGGCATCGCTGGCAACATCCGCTATGGGGGCGCGCAGGGCGTTCAGATTCACATTCAATCCCAGCAAGAGAGTCAGCCCTACGGTAACGACCAGTACCACTATCAAGCCAACAAAGGTCAACACCGTGTTGCGTAATATCCTACGAACTTTCATCTATAAATAACTCCGGTAAAACATTCTTTATATTCTTGATCCAGCTGGGTCAAAGCGCGTCGCCCGCCGCGCATTCACAGAGCTTCGGCGCGGTCACGTCGAAACCGGGAAGATTCTAGACACCAGCAGACATTCGTCCGCCGGCAACGGGTGTAACAAGTACCGATTACTAAAGTGTCAATATCCCCCTCAGGCCCACCACCCACACACTGTTCTTGTCGAGACTGTTGGCCGGGTCCAATACCAGCTGTATGTCGGGGAGCAGTGAGAAATTTTTCAACAATTGAATTTTGTAAGACGTTTCGAAGACATACTCATCCCTGGCATCCGTGCCCTGCATCTTTGTGACGGGTCTGGCCCAACCAAACCCCAGGCTCAAGGCCTGATCCGGACGAACGGTGTACTCAAAGCCCACCGACGCCGCGTTCTTGGCCGCCACCCCGGCCCCGCCGTCTGAATGGCCGAACCGCAAGAAGGGGAAGAACTTATCCAGCTTCCAGCTGGCGCTGACCGCCCAGCCTTTACCGCGCGGCACGCCCGCCTTTTCCCTCGCATCCTTATCCCAGTAGGTAAATTGGATGCGGTCGGTCTTGTAGCGATCGATACCGGGTGCCCAGCCGATTTCCATCGCCTTCAACCACTCGCCTTCATCAAAGGTATCCATATCGAACTCGCCGCTGACCGCATTGCCGTCATGGATCTGGCCGCCGATCCAGACCTGATCCGTGACAAAACCCTTGGCCACCGCGCCCAGCGCACCGATGCCGGTCGTGGCCAGTGTCGGATTCACCACAAAAGACCGGTTTATAAATCCTCTGGAGAAGGTCTGAAACGAGAACGCATCGAGGTAGGCATCGAACGCCAGGCGGCCCACGGCAAACCCCGCCGTCTGATCGTTGAACACCTGGGTCCAGTTGAACACCGCCAGGTCCCAGTCGAAATTCGGACTGTAGGCGAAGCCCGGGTTGAGTGCGGCGGCACCGATCTCGCCGCCTAGCTGGCTTGGGGAAAGATTGCTGCCGATGTTGGAGCGGTGCTCTATCCGATATTCCAGTTTCCCCGGGTGGCCCGTTCCCCGACCCAACAGCGTCCAGCTGCCTTGAACCCGGTAAATCTGACCCCAGGCATCGTCCTCGTCGCCCAGGCTCTCATTGGCTTTCTGATACAGCCAGTAGCCGCTCAAACCAAAGGAAAAACCGTGCTCGTCCTGTATGCGCTGTTTCCAGTCGTAATAGGACTGAAGAGGACTTTTCTTGACTGCGGATTCTTTGTCTTCGTAGGTCCGCTCGAGGTCTCCCGCGACGCCATCCGGCCCGCCGAAGGTGCGGGGCTGGTTTGGCGCTGAAATGGGATCAGACTGATTATCGTCACTACCGGTCTGAGCCGCGGTCTGGGCTGGCAGCGATGCCGCAACGATCAGCGTAAGCACGACCGCATCGATCAGTTGTTTTGACCACTTGTGTCGCATGATCTCTTTCAAATCCAAAGGACTTCTAGAGCGTCAGCCTTGCACGCAGTCCCAGCACCCAAACTCGATCTTCTTCGGGATTCAACGCCGGGTCGATGAGAAGCTGGATATCCGGGGTAATGGCGAAGTTTTGCGACAGCTGCAGGCGGTAAAACGCCTCGATGGTGTACTGGTCGTCCAGACCGGGCCCTACGCCCGTCTCCGACGGCCGGCTCCAGTTGAGGCCAATGCCCGCCAGGTCCTTGCGGCCGGTCAGGTAATACCCCAGCCCGGTGCCGACCGAGCGTTCCCACAGCGCGCCGCCGTCCTCGGCGTAGCCGAGCCGCAGGAAGGGCATCCACTTGTCGTCGATGAACTTGCTCGCCGAGAAGGCGACTCCCCAGCCGTCTGGAACCCCCGCGGCTTTGCGTTCATCGGTGTGCCAGTAGGTGAGATGCACATTGTCCAGGTAGATACGGTCCTGGGACGGGGTCCAGCCGATCTCCAGGTGCTTGAAATACTCTGCCTCATCGAAGAACGAACTGAAGAAGTCCTCGGGTTGGGTCGGATCGCCGTTGCTGTCGGCCAGACCTGCCACGATATAGACGTTGTCCGTCGCCATCAGGCCCAATACGGCGCCCAGACCCTGGTTGGGGGCGGGAATGGTGGCGTCGGTCAGGAAGGCAAGATTGCTGAACGAGGTCCAGGGATTGACCATGCCATAGACGTTGACATAGTCGGTGGCGTCGACCACACCCAGGTTGAATGCCACCCGCCCGTCGTTGAATTTCTGCTGCCAGTACAGGTTGGTCAATGCCCAGTCGATGTCGCTCAAGGGTGCGGCGGTGAGGCCCGCGTAGCCGATCTCGAAACCCAGCCCCTGCGGGGCGATGCCGCCGCCCAGCCGGTGCCGGTTCTCCACTTTGTACACGATACTGCCGGGGCTGCTGCCACCTCGACTGAGTACGGTCCACGAGCCGAAGAACCTGAAGATCCCGCCGGCTGCATCGTCCTCGCTTCCGGCACTCTCGTCGGCGCCCTGGTAAAGTCCGGTGTAATCAAAAGAGAAAGCCAGGCCGTGCTTCTCGTTGACCCTGGCCTTCCAGTCAAAATAAGGTTTGAGGCCGCGCTGCAGTCCGTCGAACCGATATCCCTTCTCTCGATCGTCTTCCTCCAGCGTGCCGCCGACACTGCTCGGGCCGCCGAAGCGGGGGACGTCTCCGTAGTCCGATTTGTAGAGCATGTTCTGCTTACCTTCGGCACTCGCGGCACCTGTTAAAAAGGACATCAATAAAACCGACACTACGCAATGCGCATTGGATCTTTTCATTTTTGCCACGACGTTTGTCCCGTCAATTTACTCAGATCACCCAGTTCGACCTGATAGCTGAACCCAGCTGCACTATCGACGTTCAATGCCTTCAAATGCACCACTGGTCCCGGTGTCGCCTCCCATTTGATTTCGATCAAACCGAAATTCTGTTCAACGAAGGGACCTGCAACACGATAGCGATTTTCCATATTGGGGTAAGTCTCGTTGACGTGGGTCAGGCCGCTCGATGTGAAGTCATACAAAGGATGCGGTCCTTCATCGGTTTTTGAAACTTCCGCGAAATGGACGTTACCGCTCAACAGAATGACGCCTTGTGCGCCGGTCTGTTCGATCAGCTCGAACAGCCGCTTGCGCTCAAACGGAGAGTTACCCCACTCCTGCATACCTTTCTGGTCCGGGACGATCTGCGTGCCCGATGCAATCAGCCGGAGTTCCGCTGGTTTGCGAAGCTGTTGCTCCAGCCAGAGCCACTGCTCTTCGCCTAGCAACGCTGCCGCCGGATCTTCGTTCGGGATATGGCCCATGCTGCCAAATATTCCCAGCGCCTCGCGTTCCGCTTTCGATCGGGTGTCCGGAATCAGCGCACTCCGGTTCCAACGGTTGTCCAGCAAGATGACCTGAACGCGTTGGCCCTCGGGACCGAATATCCTGGCATCGTAGATGCCGTCCCGCCGGCGGCGCGGTGAACTCGAGGGTTCTCCGAAGAAGTCGAGAAAGATTTCGCGGCTCACCTCCTTCAACTCGAACCCGGCTCCACCGTCGTGGCTGCCGTAGTCGTGGTTGTCCCAGGTCGCCATAAACGGAACTTGCTTACGGATGGCGATAAATTCGGGTTTCTGTGCCAACTGACGGTAGTCAGCGCTCAGCGATTCGGCGGTCGGTACGAACGACTTCTCGCCGTGCCAGTCGCCATAGATGTTGTCGCCAAGAAACAGAAACAAGTCTGGGCCGATGTCCGCCACTGCGCTCCAGATGGGCTGCGGCTCCCACTGCTTGGCGCAGGAACCAAAGGCGATCTTTGTTATCTTACCTGAAGGTAAGGGCTGCCAGCCCTGGTTACGTTCATTTGAGAATGCCATCCGCGGCAAAAGTAATGACAGGGCGGAAGACAGCAGCAGTCGTCTCTGCGCATTGACCATCTCCCCGGCTCCTGGTTCAGCTATAGCATGGGCCATCAAGGGGCTGCCATCAGCCCCTGACATCCCAGCTTGTTGCTCTATAGCGGGTACTGGCCGCGGGTCAACGGCGCCTTAGCCGGCCGGAAGTATGGGTGATCACCTTCAACAATGGTGTTTTTGTAAACCAATCCGTCTTTCATGATGAAGCGCAGCTTGTCCTCGTCCAGGATCAGCTTGATATCTTCCAGGGGATTGCCATCCCACAACAACAGATCAGCATAGGCGCCTTCCTTGATCGTCCCCAGTTCATAAGTTGGATAGGGGTCCTTGGGGCCGGACCACTTCAGGACGATGCCGGCATTGCCGGTCCAGTGTTTCAGAGCCTGCGCAGGCGTATAACCCGCATCGACGTTGCAGGTAATGTCTTCTTTGATCTGAGCCACGAAAGGGAGGCCGAACATGTCCGATCCGCCGATGGTAAATACATTATGTTTGTTCATCAGCATCGCGGCGTTGCGGGCACCCTTACCGACCGCCACACCCTTGACCTTCTGTTCGTGCGTAAAGAACCCGGGCATCGCATCATAGTCTCCAAAGGTGTTCACACTCATGAAACACTGGAAACTCCAAACTACCTCCTGACCCATGGCGGCCATGCGCTCGACCGTTGGTTCCGTCACCAGGAAGCCGTGCTCAAAGGAGCGCACACCCAAATCCAAAAGTCGGTTGTAGGATTTATCATGATATGCATGCGTAGCAACATAGGTGCCATTGTCAGCAGCAATTTCTACGGCCCGCGCCACCTCGTCCGCAGCCAAGCCCATGATTTCCAGTGGGTCGAACTCGCTGGCCACACCGCCACCTCCCATTACCTTGATAAAGGCTGCCCCACGTCGGAAGTTCAACCGAACCGCCTTGGTCACTTCGTCTGGCCCGTCGACGACCCAGGTGTTCTGGGTACGTTGACTCATATCAATATGATTGCCAAGAATCTCAGGGGGCACATTGCGTCCGGCCCAATCGCCGTGACCGCCGGTTTGGGAAATCGCGCCGCCCGCGGAATAAATACGCGGTCCCGGTAACTGACCCATATCGATGGCTTTGGCGACATCGAGAGGGTCACCGGCGATGTCGCGCACCGTAGTGATCCCTTTTAACAGCATATTGTTCATCAGGTGATGATGGGCAAACGCGCCGCCGGCGGCATCATCCCAACGCGTCTGATAACTTGCGGTACCTTCTGGTGGGTTGAGCATCACATGTTGATGCATATCGATCAGGCCCGGCATCATGGTGCGCCCCTCGCCGTCCACCACGATCGCATCCGGCGCAGTGATCGATTTACCCACTTCCTTTATGAAGTTGTCCTCCACCAGGACGCTCATGCCGTCCTGCAGGGTACCTGCAAAACCATCGAAAATGTTTACGTTAGTAAACAGCACCTGTGTAGGCTTCTTTTCTTCCGTTTGTTCCGCCTGCTCCGATGATGAAGCAGCGATCGCAATGGCCGATGTAACAGCAAACAACAGCCCGGTTAAAACCGGAAACCATCCGCGTTTAAATTTATTCATAGGAAGTCCTCTCTCGTTGCAGATTTAACTCGTCAACCACAAGCTACACTATT
The DNA here is from genome assembly GCA_947259955.1 of uncultured Gammaproteobacteria bacterium. Taxonomy (GTDB): domain Bacteria; phylum Pseudomonadota; class Gammaproteobacteria; order Arenicellales; family JAANXG01; genus JAHEKE01. Next base: position 2,742 of record CAMYOI010000040.1, on the reverse strand, counting down.
AGTTCGAAAGATACCTTGCAGATTGCATCGCTTATTGAAGATATTTTGATCGATGTGCAAGGTTTCAGACAAATTCGCTCGTTGTTCTGTTAGGGTCCATAGTCATGTCAACTGCTGCTAGGCTAATGAAGGATAGGCCGGACATCCCTCTGGTTCGCCTGGGTTTAATCCTGCCATTCGTACTGGAACTGGATCGCAGGAAAATAGACAGCGATGCGGTACTCATGGCCAATGGGCTGGTACGGGACACCGTGTTGGACACCAATGTTTTCGTCCCGCCAATTGTGGTCCACCGTTTCCTTGAGAATGCGGCTGAGGCGGCGAACGATCCCTACCTGGGTATCAATGTAGGAGAGTCCCTGAATCTGGCTCAGTGGCCACCTTTTGTTGATGCAGTTTCCAGGAGCACAACCCTGATGGATTTTCTGGTGCGATTCATTCGTGCTGCCAAGGAAGAAGCTTCTTCAGCCCGCCACACGCTGGACGTCGGCGGCAACTATTCATTTTTCAGGGAAATCCGGGTGAGTGATCAGGACATTGCACCTGCACAGAACGACGCGTTTACGGCCGCGTATCTGCTTAACCTGCTGCGACGGGGCGCCGGTTCGAATTGGTGCGGGAGAGACGTCTTGGTCAAGGTTTGCGAGCCCGAGGTGGTGCCAGAGCGTTATTTGGATGTGGATATCGCCAGTGGCGACCGTATGGGCGTGTTTTTGCGCTTTCCGACGACATGGCTGCTGCAACCCTTGGATAAACAATCAATGGTCGAACTTTCTTCGGCCAATTCGGGCCGACCGCTCTTGCCCACCGAGTTCACAGATGGGCTCCGCCTGATCCTGGAGTTACACCTCGATGAGGCCGACCTGAAAGCCGATCAGGTAGCGGGCCTGCTTGGGACAAGTCGGCAATCACTTCAACGCAAGCTGAAAGCCAATGGCACCACACTGTCGGTGGAAGTCACCGAATTAAAAAAACAACGCGCTGCACATGATCTGACTCACTCGACCAAAACAGTGGTAGAGATAGCGACGTCGGTCGGCTTCAGAAATCCAACGAGTTTTGCCAGGGCGTTTAAATCGTGGACGGGACAGTCTCCACAGCAGTATCGCAAATCCCATCGCAGCCAATGAGAGCGTGACCGACCGCTCTTGGCCGTTCAGAGCCGGTCAATTCAGGAATAGAGAAGTAGAAACACGCTTTTAGTAATCCGGCGGCTCTGAACGTAGGAGCGGACATCCGTTCCGATCCTGCTGCGATGCAGCAGCTATAGCGACTCGCGACCCTTGCGGTCGGTCGGATCATTCAGCAGGAGCAGCCATCTAGAACTTGTGGATCAAGTGTTTTGTGCCTTCTTGTTTTGATTCACATAAATGAACCAAACGGTTGCAGCGCCGCAAACCAATGCAAAGGCTAATATTACCCACTCCCCGAGGGATGTACCCATGTAAATCGCTGCTGAGGCGCCTAAGACAAAAAAGATCACAGCCACAGCGGCCTTTTTAGAAGGTGCGACGAGGGTAGGCAGTAAAACCACCAAGATCGCCGCAATACCTGGAAACACCAAAAACAAAAATGTTTCGATGGGCTTCATGTATTTAGCAGTGCACATACCGGAGATGACGGCTTCGGGAGGGCAAAATGATTCTGCAAACGTATGCACTGCCATACCGCCGATCAGGGCGATGTAGTAACCCAGATACGATGCCGGGATGACGCAAACCCACCTAATAATTTTAGTCAGATTATGTATTCTTTAATTATATGCTACGTAACATGAGGAGATCGAAAGACAATCGCTGCTTACCACTTAACAGCAGACATAGGTTCTATTCTCGCTGCGATGCAGCAGCTATATCCGGAGTCGACCCACCCCCGGTCAGCTACCGTCAAACAAATGACTGGCCATGGTCAGATAACCGGAATTGGTTTGCGCCGCAATCCACTCAGTGCGTTACCGGCAATCGCCAACATCAGGATAAAACCGCCGACCAGCGTGTAAAAGCTTGCCGTCTCACCCATGAACAACCACACCCACAAAGGGCCGAGTAATACTTCCGTCATCGACAGCAGCGCGAGCTCAGCGGCAGGGACCACTCTGGAGCCGATGGTAAAGATCGCAAGCCCGAGGCCAACCTGGAAAACACCCAGCGCGAATGCAATCATGATGTCGTTTGCTGGAATTGAAAATCCATAATCCATCGTGTAGCAAATAATCGTGGAAACGATGATCGAGAATACACCTGCCAGAAAAACTGATGGCAGCATGTCTCCGAGTTTGCCCCAACGCAGCGCGATGGTGAAAACCGCGAAACCGAGGGCTGACAGAATCGCGGCGAGGTTACCGACCAGACGACCCGCGGCGATGCCGTTCAAAACCATGATCACAATCCCGACAAATGCAAAAATCATCGCCACCCAGGTGGCCTTGCGCACCGATTCCCGCAGAATGACCCAGCCGAATACGGCCGCGAAAAATGGCGCCGACGCAAACAGGAACATCGCATTGGCGACCGTCGTGGTCTGAATTGCAAAAATCCCGCCAGCAAAGGCGAACACCAGCCCGATGCCTCCGATTGCGCCGGCGATCCCGACCCGCCGGATGGTCAGGACAGGCTTGTATCCCGATCTGAATGTGATCAGTACAAACAGAAAGGTAGCCAAAGCCCAGGAGCGGAAAAACAGGATTTGCCAGACGTTAGCCATTTCGATACTGCGAATACCCAGCCCCATGCTCGACCAGAA
>CAMYOI010000039.1 GCA_947259955.1 uncultured Gammaproteobacteria bacterium | reverse complement strand
GCGACTGGAAAACAATGGCTGTCGCACTCAGGCGACTGCCAGACCAACCTCTGCCAAGTGAAGCGAATATCGGGTGCATCCTGGACGGGCTAACCACTGTTCACCAGCGCGTAAAACATCTCCTGGAGAGAGAGTACTCACCAACTTCGATGGTCGCCCAGCGCGCCACCTGAATTCCGCACATATTGCCTTGATTTGCTTTTCATTGCGTGTCAGTCTTAATGAACAGTACTAACCCGCATTTCTCACCAGGCAGCTGCGGATGCTTGTTTAAGCATTGTAACTATTGAGGAATTTGGTTTTGTCTGAAAATCAGTGTGTATGGGTAACGCCTATCCCGGTCCTGCGCCATCGTACGGGATCCTGGTAAGAAATGCCGGCTAACGTAAAACAGGGTTAGCGCGAACTGTGGATCTGTACCAGGAAGCCGAGGAACTGAAAAAAGTTCCGATGTTCTCGAGACTTGGGGCATCCAAGCTCAAGCTGATGGCATTTACCAGCGAAGCCGTGGAATTTCACGACCAGGATATTCTGTTCCACGTCAACGATCCGTCAGACAGCGCTTACGTGATCATGTCCGGAGAAGTCGAGATCCTGGTGGAGACGGATGAGGGCATGGTGCCCGTGGTAACTCGGGGCAAGAATGAAATAATCGGGGAAATGGCGGTCCTTACCAATTTGCCCCGATCGGCTACACTGCGTGCCAAGGGCCCTGTCCGGACCCTGCGAATATCAAACGATGCTTTTTTGAAACTGCTGTCCAACAGCCCGCAAGTCGCGCTGGACGTGATGCGTCAGTTGAGCCTCAAACTGGCCGAATCCACGAACATGATGCAAAACCTCAGCCAGGAGATAGAGCGTCTGCAACACCGGCTCGAGGAAGTCGGAGACTCTGAGTAGAAAACGGCCGCCAGCCATGGATCAGGACAGGTTCGTTGCGCTCTGGTCCCGGTGTTGCGGGCGCAGGGATTCGGCGGATGCCCTGTTCATGGGTATCGAAGACAGCTATAGCGAACCGCATCGCCACTACCACACCGGCGCCCATATCGAACACTGTCTGCGGCAGTTCGATCGCGCGCCCGCTTCAATGGAAGACGCAAACGCTATTGAACTTGCGTTGTGGTTCCACGATGTCGAGTACGACCCGCAATCCCCTAACAACGAGCAGGAAAGCGCGGAGCGGTTCAGAAGAAGCGCCACGGGAATGATGAGCGATGACCTCGTGGAGCAGGTTTATCGTCTGATCATGGCGACGATCCATGACTACGCTCCGCAGGTGCCGGACGAGCAATACGTCGTCGATATCGATCTGTCGAGCTTCGGGCTTCCCTGGAACGAGTTTGTGATAGACAGTCGCAAAGTAAGAAACGAGTTTCCGGCAATGAGCGATCGGGAGTTTGCGCAAAAAAACATCGGAGTCCTGCGGATGCTTTTGCACCGGCCGAGCGTGCACTCCACGGAGTTCTTCAAGGACTCCACGGAGTTCTTCAAGGCACAATTGGAGGCAACGGCGAGGGACAACATGCGAAAACAGATCGCACTATTGCAAAGTTCCTGCAGCTGACTAACCGCTGATTCAGTACTGACGTTGCGATACCCGCTACTCCGGGTCGGCGTGTGAGCGGCGCCCTCTTCGTGATTGACCATCTCTGGCTACAACGGGACATTGGCCATGTACAGCTTCAGGAATTCGTTTTCATCCATCGAAAACACATGCGCACAGGTCCAGTCGAGCGCTACGGGGGGAGGACCGATCATGTCCCAGCCGGTGGCTTTGCTCAGCGTCGCGCGAATCACGCCCTTGTGGGTTACGGCTACGACCGGCTTCGACGCGTCGACCTTCTTTCCCATCCATTCCATCACGCGCTCCTGAACTTCCCGCGGGCTCTCTCCACCCGTGGGCCTGAAGTCCAGACCGCGGTCCTCATTGTGCCGCATCGCATTCCGATGCCTTTGCCGCAATTCCGACAGCGTCAGGCCTTCCCATTCACCCCAGTTCATCTCCATCAACGCCCGTTCTAACTCGGGATCACTGCAGCCCATCAATTGCGCCGTCTGAACGGCACGCACCAGCGGACTGCTCACCCATCTGGCATTTTTGTAGTGGCACGGAATTCTCTGCCTGCTGACCTGCCTCCGGCCCTCTTCAGAGAGCGGAATATCGGTGTGTCCCTGTATTCGGCCCGCCGCGTTCCATTCAGTACGACCGTGCCGAACCATTACGAAATAAGTCATGTTTTGTCGAGAAGCCTGGAAAAAAGTTCTGCCTGGACGGTCGTGGCGTGGTGAATATTGTGTTCTCTCATGCATTTTTCTTGTGCGCGCGCACCCATTTTCTTCCCCAGATCCGGATCGCGAATCAATTCGCGAATGTACCGACTCAGCGTTTGCGTGTCGTTCGACGGTGCCAACAGACCCGTAGTTCCATGCTCAACGATCTGCGGGATGCCCCCGACCGCTGATGCCACCACCGGCAATCCGCAGGCTTGCGCCTCGAGCAGTGCCATGCCATATGCCTCGTTGACAGCCGGCCAGACATAAAGGTCACTGGATCTCAAAATGGTGTAGATTTCTTGTCGTGACAAAAGTCCCGTTTCCGTCGTACGAGACGCAAACGGCTTGAACAGGTTCGATATCCGTTGCCTGGCGGGGCCGTCACCTATCATCAGCAAGTGCCAGCTGTCCTGTTCCACCAGGGTCAGCGCTTGGGCCAGTTCGCGGTATGAGGCAAGCTTGTCCCCTTCACGCATCATTGCCACGCAAACGAGCCACGGCGGGTCAGCCGCCACCCCCCACCTTTGCGCCACCTGTGCGCGGTCAGCAGAGATCGCGTCAATGCCATCAAGCGAGAGAAACGGCTTCAATTCAACCAGTTCACAAGAGCGCTTCAGAACGCCCCGAAGGCAGGGATCGTCCTGCCGGTTCAAACTGATCACCGCATCGGCCGAGTGAATACCCGCCCGGCACTGCTCGTGCCCGATATGCCATGGCCCGTTAATCTGTTTGGGGGCAAAAGACGCTTCAGCGACGACGTAAGGGATCTTCAGGCTTGAACACACGACCGGGCCGATCCAGTCCGGCGCCTTGTGGTAGACATGGTAGGTAAACCAGAGTGCGGGTTGGCTATCCGGGGCAGAATACTCCCTGACCAATTGATGGGCAAGTTCAGTCCCTGTTTCCCGGATTTGTTGCTGGCGTTCCGAATCTCCCTCGCCCTCCCACGATCTGAACTCACTGGCCAGCTCTACATCGAAACCACCGTCCTCGATTGATTTTTGGAAAAGCCTGGCGACCAGGCGATCTCCGGAAGGGCGGTAGTGGAGTGGAGACTTAAGCGGTGCGTAATATGCGATCTTCAACGGGGAGCACGGATTCCGGGAACATCCGGATGAGTTTATCAATACCCTTGGTCAGGGAAAATCGTTCGCGCACGCGCTCGAAACCCGCCTGGCCTAGGCGCTTACGCAATTCGGGGTCCTCGACAAGCGATTGGAGCGCGCGCGCAAGGGAGTCGGGGTCTTTCTGTTCGACCAGCAAACCGGTAACGCCGTCTTCCACGAGTTCGGGAATACCGGAGATGCGGGTAGAAACGCAAGGCAGCCTCTGGCTTTGTGCTTCGAGCAGGACGTTGGGCAGCCCGTCCCGGTCGCCGTCTTCGGCGACCCTGCACGACAGCACGAAAATATCGGCGGCGCGATAAGCACGCAGGACTTCATCGTGCGGTTGAGGTCCGCGCCAGTGGATCCGGCCCGAAATGCCCAGAGTCCCGGCAGCGCTCCGCAGCCGCTTGATTAGTGCTCCCCCGCCGATGTGCACGAGACGCCAGTCCAGGTCTCGCGGCAATCTGGACAGCGCCTCGAGCAGATCCCCATACCCTTTCTTCTCAACCGCGCGCCCGACGGAGACGATCTCAACCGGGCCGGCAGCATGCCCACCTGATACCACGGATTCAACGGGCCGGTCGGGGGCGTCGAAACGGCCGAAATCGAGACCATGGTAAACCAGGCTTGCCTTCCCAGGGTCGTCGGAGATAGATCGCAGATGGTCGAGGTTCGCGGCGGTACAGGTCACCAGCCACCGGCACTCGCGGAGCTTTTGTCTTTTTTCCCATTCAGGCGTCGTCCAGATATCTTTCGCATGTGCCGAGCAGGCCCAAGGAATCTGCGACATCAAACTGGCATAGCGAGTCACCGATGCCGGTGTATGAAGGAAATGCGCATAGAGAAAGCCGACATCGTCGGGCAGTTCCGCCGACAAAACCAGCGCCTGGCCAAAGCGGCGCACACGGTTCGGCGTGGGGTCCTTCGATAAATCTGAGAGCCAGGCGTTGCGTGCGACCCGGTAGCCTTTCCTGCGGCGGCACCATCGCCAGGCGCGAAGCACCCGCCGAGGGTCCTGATACAGGTACTCCGGCAGGTACAGAACCGGTGTACGGATGTCCGCATGCACTGGATGTGACGCGGGATCCGTGGGTCGTCGCAGAGAGGCGATTCGCATCCTGAGTCCGCGGGACTGCAAAGCGTATATCTCCTGTGCGATAAAGGTCTCGGACAAACGAGGGTACCCCTTGACGACGACGGTTACACTCTGTTGCGATGGTTCCATATTCGAGCCGGTGTGAGCATCATGTAACAATATAAGCTATCCTATGCGAATTCATCCATAGTGTTGTCGCCACGCCGCCAATACCAATGTCCAAGAAACCGGCCGGACAAGATGTACTGGATCCTTCGATATACCGGTACATCCTGAAGCACACCTCAAAAGACCAGATCTATCTATTCCTGCTGACGGCACTATCCATGCCGCTGGTATATATCACCCTCGAGATTCCCAAGATCATCATCAACGAGGCGATCGGCGGTGTGAACCTCCCTGAGGACGTTCTGGGTTTCGAGGTCGATCAGATTTCCTATCTGCTCGCCCTGTCCTTCTTCTATCTCGCCCTGGTGCTGGTGGGTGGTGGTCTGAAATACGTCATCAACGTCTATCGCGGGATTCTTGGTGAACGCATGCTGCGACGGTTCCGGTTCGAGCTGTACAGCAGGATCCTCCGTTTTCCACTGCCGCACTTCAAGCGTCTTTCACAGGCAGAAATCATTCCCATGATCACTGCTGAAACGGAACCACTGGGCGGCTTCATCGGCGACGCATTTGCCTTGCCCGCATTCCAAGGCGGGCTGCTGCTGACTTATCTGTCATTCATATTCGTCCAGGATCCCTGGCTGGGGCTGGCGGCCATTTCCCTCTACCCGATCCAGATATATGTCATACCCAAACTGCAGAAGAAGGTCAACGTTCTGGCAAAACAGCGGGTACAGACGGTGCGCAAACTCGCGGATGGCGTTGGTGAATCGGTTTCAGGAATCACGGAGATCCACGCAAACGATACCTCCTTCTTTGAGCGGGCAAAGATCTCGCAGAAGCTCGGCACCATTTACGACATTCGTTTTGAGATCTACAAGCGCAAGTTCTTCATCAAGTTCCTCAACAATTTTCTGGGCCAGATGACGCCGTTTTTTTTCTATGCGGTAGGCGGCTATTTCGTCATCATGGGCGATCTGTCACTGGGCGCACTGGTTGCCGTGCTGGCAGCCTACAAGGATATCGGTCCACCGTGGAGCGAACTGCTGAAGTTCTACCAGATCACGGAAGACGTCCGCGTCAAATATGCCCAGATAATCGAACAGTTTCAGCCCGAGAACATGCTGCGGCTCGAGCTGCAGAACGAGGTCCCGGAAAATATAGAACCGGTCAAAGGCACGTTGCTCTCGAATAACCTGATTTACACCGAGGACCAGGTGGTGAAGCTGGTCGACGGCGCAAGCTTTCGCCTCGATCTGGGCAGCCACACCAGCGCCGTTGGCGTCACCGGCAGCGGCACGGACGAGGTGGTCAGATTGGTTGCCAGATTGATATTTCCTACCGCAGGCCGCTTGATCATCGATGATAAAAACCTGAGCGAACTGCCCGAAGCGGTCCTGGGAAGGAGAACTGCTTATGTCGGACCGAACGCACATATATTTGCCGGCACGGTCTTGGACAACGTTGTTTACGGACTCAAGCACCGCCCGCTCACGGAACCCGATTACGACGAAGAGCGGACAAAACAGCGCAGGCGGGATTTGAAAGAAGCGCAGGCCTCGGGAACCAGCATTGACAATGTAGACGCGGATTGGATCGACTACGACGCAGCCGGTGTACAAGACGACGCAGAGCTCGTCCACCGGGTTTTCGAAGTATTCAAGGTTACCGGTCTCGAGGATGATATTTACAAGCTTGGACTTAACGGAACCATTGCGAAAAATGAAAGCCACACCGCTCTGGCCAATCGTGTCCTGGAAGCACGGCAAGCTCTGCACGAACGACTTTCCGAACCCAGGATGAAAGACCTGGTCGAATTTTTCGACCGCGAACACTACAACACCAACATGTCGGTGGCGGAGAACCTGCTGTTCGGGACCGCGATTGATCCGTCATTCGATGTCGAAAACCTGTCAAACAACCCGCAGATCATAACCGTGCTCGAACAGTGTGGACTGATCCCGGAGCTCCTGACCATCGGTCGAAAGATCGCGGATGTGATGCTCGATTTGTTTGCCGACGTCCCGTCAGACAGTGAATTGTTCGAGCAATTCAGCTTCATCAGCGCAGACGATCTTTCCGTGTTCCACGGCCTTTTGAACCGCACCGAGGAGAGCCAGCTGGAAGACCTCAAAGGAGAAGATCGCGTCTTGCTGCTGTCGCTGCCGTTCAAACTCATTCCCGCCCGCCATCGCCTGGGGCTCATTGACGACTCCATGATGGAGCGCCTGGTAAGCGCTCGTGCAGCCCTCCACGGCGAACTCGGAGATAATAACGAATATGTCAGTTTCTTTGACCTCGAGAAGTTCAATCACGCAATCACGATACAGGACAATATCCTGTTCGGACGCCTCGCGTACGGCAAGGCGCGCGCGCAGGCTCGCGTCGGAGAACTCATCCGGGAGACGGTAGAATCGATGAGGCTGCGACAGGACATCATGAAAACCGGCCTGGAGTTCGAGGTCGGCATAGGTGGTTCGCGCCTTTCGCTGGTGCAGCGCCAGAAGCTCGCGATCGCCCGAGGTTTGATAAAAAATCCCGATGTACTCATCCTGAATGACGCCACCAGCCCTCTGGACCCCGCCGCGGAAAACAAGATGATCGATAACCTAATTGAGCACATGACCGGCAAGGGATTGATAGCCGCATTGAGCAGTGTGGAGCTTGCCCGGAAGTTCGAACACACGATCGTACTCGAAAACGGCAAGGTCATCGAACAAGGCCGGGCCGATGAACTGAGTGCACCCGGAGGCGCATTGCAGAATTTGCTGCGGGCGGAGTAGCGTAAAGCCCGCCGGAGGGCACGAATGCATCCATTCCCGCTTTCCGCGGCTCCACCGGACTTGCTATAGTCCACGTTTGTTAAGAGCAGAGCCCTTACTATGGATGCCAACAGCGTACCCCTACCCGATAAAGAGTTCACCCTCGAGGAGCTGGACAACGAGCTATTGCTCTATCACCCGACCAAGACGACCACCGTGTACATGAACGAGACCGCATCGATCATATGGCGACTGTGCGACGGTGAAAGGACGATCAACGAGATAATCAGCCTAATCAAGGATTCTTATCCCGAGGCCGGCAGCGGACTCGAGCAAGACGTCGAGGCAACGCTGAAAATGTTCAGCGATCACGGTGCGATAAGTTTATAAGGCCACACCCGATTGAAAATACGCTACGTCAATTTCGCAGGCCAAAGCCTGTCTGTCGAGTACAGCCCCGATTTCTTGGAGCTGATCGAATTTCTATACCGAGACACCAATGCCGATCCGGTGGATTTTCCGGATGCCACCCTGAGCGTACGCGAGGAGGACGGCGAACTGACATTGCATTGCGGTGAAGAACAATTGTATCGGGGCGGCGAAATATCGGTACTGGCAACCGCGCTGATTCGTGAGACGATCCGTCAACTCATCGATAATAACGCGGACGGCATGGCATTGCATGCTGCGGCGTTGTCAAGAAACGGCAGGGGCATACTGATCCCGGGACAAAGCGGCAGCGGAAAGACCTCGCTCAGCACCTGGCTTACCTCTCGGGGCTTCAACTATCTGACCGACGAGTACGTATTCATCCGGCATAACACCAACACGATGCAGGCATTCGCGCGGCCGCCCAATGTCAAGGTAAGGGGCATGGAGGCGGCGCTGGAGCATTTTTTCGACCTGGACAGGCACGAAGATCAGACCATCCAGAGCAAACATGTCGCGATGATACCTCCCCGTTTGTTGAATCCCGACAACAAACAGGAAAACCCGACGGTCGACTTGATACTGTTCCCCAGGTTCAGAAAAAATTCCGACCTCAAGCTGGAAAAGCTGACCAAAGCGAAGTCTGGGCTCGCATTGATGGAATCACTGGTGAATGCGCGCAACCTCAACGGTCATGGCTTCAACGAAGCGGCGCGGCTGGCACGCGACACACCGGGTTACCGCCTCGAGTACGGCGGCTTCGATCAGCTCCAGGAAGAATTCGACAACATACTGCCCTGACGAGGGCCGGGCCTGCGGAGTGATTCCGGTTGTTTCCAGAGTTGTTCTTGAAGCGAGGGAGAGTTCGACCGGACAGCCTGGCTCCGCCGCACCAGCAACGAATTGTAACGAGCAGTCAATTCTTACCCTGGTCAAGTTTTCTCAGTTCAAGCCTTCTGACTTTGCCTGTGGTGGTCATGGGCAGATGGTCGATAAACTCGATTGCGCGGGGATACTCGTGGGCCGCGAGCCGATCCTTGACGAACATCTGGATCTTTTTTTTCAGATCCTCACTCCCGGCGCGCCCCCTGGCGAGCACGATGAATGCCTTGATGATACTGCCGCGAAGCTCGTCCGGACTGCCTATCACCGCTGCCTGCGCCACCGCGGGATGCCTGAGCAGGCAGTCCTCGATTTCCCCCGGCCCGACCCGGTGCCCCGCGGTGCTGATGACGTCATCCTTGCGGCCCAGGAACCAGATATAACCGCCGTCGTCACGATAACCGACGTCCCCGGTGCGAAACCAGCCGTTGACGATTTTCTGTTCGGTTGCCGTCCCATTGTTCCAGTATCCAAGGAACATGACAGGATCACCGGTGCGGGCTGCCAGCTCTCCCTGCTCCCCCGGACGCACAGGATTACCCTCATCGTCGATGGCGTCCACATCATGACCGGGGTACGGCTTGCCCATCGAGCCGGGCCTGACCGCCATAATGGCACTGCAGTTTCCGACCAGATAATTGAACTCGGTCTGGCCCCACATCTCGTTGATCTCGACATTGAGCACGTCCCTGCCCCACTCGTAGAGCTCGGCGCCCATGGCCTCTCCGGCGGACATGACGCCGCGAAGACCTATTCGATAGCGATCTATGTCGGGCACCTGCCGAATCATTTTGAGCGCCGTGGGCGGTATGAAGGCATTGGTAACCCGGTGCCGTCCCATCACATCGCACGCTTTTTCCGGGTCGAACCTGCCGCCTTCGAATGCGACGATCGGCCGCCCATACACCCATGTCGGCAGCAGACCATCGAGCAGTCCACCGGTCCAGGCCCAGTCTGCCGGCGTCCAGAAGACATCGCCCGCCCGGGGAAAAAAGTTTTGCGACATTTCGAAACCGGTCAGATTTCCGATCAGGGATCGGTGGGCCACCAGCGCTCCCTTTGGGGGTCCGGTCGTACCGGAGGTATAGATCAGCAGGGCCGGATCATCGGCAAGGGTATCCACCATCTCGAAGCTGTCCCCACCCCTGTTGATCAAGGCCCATAGCTCCTGATCGCCTTGTTCGCCCGCGCAGGTGATGACGGTCTCGAGCTCGGGCAATTGGTCCTTCATGTCCTGGATCATCTCGACGTGCCTGCCGATTGTGATCACCGCTTTCGCGCCGCTGTCCCTGAGACGATACTCGATGGCTTCGGGGCCGAACAGAACGGACAACGGTAGGGAAATCGCGCCGGTTTTGTGGATCGCGATATGGGCAATGCCGGTTTCGATCCGCTGCGGCAGGACGATCCCTACGCGGTCCCCCTTGACGATACCGATGGATGCCAGTCCATTTGCGAGTCGGTTCGACAGCGTCCTGAGATCGCCAAACGTGTAGGTTTCCAGTGCACCCCCCTGCTGCTCGTACAGCAGTGCAGGGCTCGTATCCAGACCACGGTGTTTGTCGCATACTGCCCACGCCATATTGAAGTGACGGGGTATGTTCCACTGGAACTCTCTCCTTACCTGGTCGAAGTCGGTGTACTCTGGGTCGATGATCTGCATAGCCATTGTCCGGCGACGTCGTGCAGAGCTTATCCCAATTCCGTATGCAGATGAATTTCGCAACGACGGACGGACCTTGAACATCGGACGCTTCCGACGCAAAATGCCGCAAAGCCAGGAGACAAGCGAATGAGCACAAACGCCGAAAACATTCATACGCAGCCCGTTCTGTTGAGGGAGGATGCCGAGAACATCGCCACGCTGATCCTCAACCGGCCCGGTAAATTCAATGCCTTGTCCGAAGACATGCTGACCGCCCTGCAGGAGGCGCTGGACGGCGTCGCGCGGGATGATTCAGTGAAGGTGGTGGTGATCGCCGGTACGGGCAAGGCTTTCTGCGGTGGCCACGATTTGAAGGAGATGCGGTCCCAGCCCGACGAGGACTACTACCGGTACCTGTTCAACAAGTGCAGCGACATGATGCTGACCATGACGAGAATCCCGCAGCCGGTGATCGCCAGGGTGCACGGCATCGCGACGGCGGCGGGTTGTCAGCTGGTCGCGAATGCAGACCTCGCCGTCGCCTCGAGCGACGCGACGTTTGCGACATCCGGCGTGAACCTCGGTCTATTCTGTGCCACACCCGGTGTGCCGCTTGCCAGGAACATGTTGAGAAAGCACGCCATGGAGATGCTGTTGACCGGGGACTTCATCGATGCGGACACCGCGGCCGGGCTGGGTCTGGTCAACCGGGTCGTAGAACCGGATCGGCTGGATGCAGAAGTGAATGAGCTGGCGGTCCATATCGCCACGCGCCCCGCGGTTGCGGTGCGCACCGGCAAGCGGATGTTCTACAAACAGTTGGACAAGGACCTCGAGTCGGCCTATCGCTTCGCTGCCGACACTATGGCACGGAACATGATGGCCAAAGATACCGCGGAAGGGATCGACGCCTTCATCGAAAAGCGCAGCCCGGCCTGGAAACTCTAATTATTTCAGAATTTCGTCATTGCGAAGTGCAGCAATCCAGCACGGTTGTCATACGAGAATTTCTGGATTACCGCGTCCTACCACGCTTCGCTCGCAGCTTCGGCACGCTCCTCGCAAAGACTCAATTAATCAGTGCTTCCGTAGGTTATTAGGTTTCGACTGAAAAACAGTGTGTCTTGGAAACGCCTGTGCCGGCGCTGGCTGATCCAGACACCGCTGAATATGGGCTTCATGAGATCCATAGCTAAGGCTATTGATATCGCCGCGATGGCACCCACACCAGGGCTTCGCCATCGATTACCGTGAGTTCCCCGACGCGGCAGGTTGTTTGCATGCGCACCCGCTGTTTTTCCTTGAGAACTTCCACAACCTCGGCGCGCGCCGCCACCCGGTCACCGACCCTGACCGGCTTCAGAAACCTGAGCGTCTGACCCATCCACAGGCAGCCCGGACCGGGCAGCTTGCAACCAACCAGTGTCGATATCAGACTGGCGGACACCATACCGTGGACAACGCGCTCACCAACCCTCGTTTTACTGGCAAACTCGTCATCCAGATGGAGCGGATTGGTATCACCCGATATACCGACAAATGCCTTTACATCGTCCTCGCCGATCACTTTATCGACACCTGCACTCATGCCGATTTCGATTTCCTCCAGATAGAAACCGTGCATAAGCTCAAAGTCCTGTTGGTCCATTCGGACACCTCCACAGTGGGTAATCTCGGTTATCCTACGGTATCATCGAGCGAAACGCTCGACTCAAGAAGGAGGACTATGTGAATCAACCCGTCGACACAGGCGCCTTTGCCAGCGGACTCGACAAGTGCACCGCCAATTTCACCCAGCTGTCCCCCCTGAGCTTCATTCGCCGCACCGCATCGGTGTACCCGGAGTACCCATCCATCATACACGGCCAGAGGCGTTTCACCTGGTCCGAAACCTATGCAAGGTGCAGACAGCTTGCTTCAGCGTTATCGCAGCGGGGAATAGGTGCCGGGGATACGGTGGCTGCGCTGGTGTCCAATACGCCGGCCATGTACGAGGCCCACTTCGGTGTATCCATGGCCGGCGCCATTCTCAACACCATAAACACCAGGCTCGATGCCGCGACCATCGCTTTTATTCTCGACCATGGGGAAGCCAGAGTGCTGCTCACGGACAAGGAATTTCATGCAACCGCCTACGAAGCCCTTGGACAATGCCGGGCAAAACCTCTCGTCATCGATGTCGACGACGCGGAGGCCGACGGCGAATTCATCGGCGAAACAGAGTATGAGGCGTTCATAGGCGGCGGAGACAAGGAATTCGAGTGGTCGCTGCCTCGAGACGAGTGGCAGGCCATATCTCTCAACTACACCTCCGGCACCACCGGAGACCCCAAAGGGGTCGTATACCATCACCGAGGTGCATACCTGAACGCCATCAGCAACATCGTTGGCTGGAACATGGGCCATCATCCGGTGTATTTGTGGACGCTGCCGATGTTTCATTGCAACGGCTGGTGCTTCCCGTGGACGATCGCGGCGGTTGCCGGCACCAATGTGTGCCTGCGCAGGGTCACGGGTGCAAACATCTACCGGGCCATTGCGGACCAAAAGGTCACTCATTTCTGCGGCGCTCCCATCGTATTGAGCATGGTGATCAACGCCCCACCCGGGGAGCGCAGGACATTCGACCATAAAGTGCGCGCCATGACGGCGGCCGCGCCGCCGCCGGCATCGGTGCTGGCATCCATGGAGGAGGAGGGGTTCGACGTGACCCACGTATACGGATTGACGGAGACCTACGGGCCGGCGGTGATGTGTGCGTGGAAGGATCGCTGGAACGAACTTTCACCGAATGACCGAGCGCAGCAGAAGTCACGGCAGGGTGTGACCTATCATGCGCTGGAAGGCCTCGACGTCATCGACCCCGAAACCATGAAACCGGTGCCACGGGACGGGGAAACTATCGGCGAAGTGATGTTCCAGGGCAATATCGTAATGAAAGGATATTTAAAGAACCCGGACTCCACGGCGAGTTCACTGTCGGATGGCTGGTTCCATTCGGGCGATCTGGGCGTGATGCACCCCGACAACTATATCCAGATCAAGGATCGATCCAAGGACATCATCATTTCGGGCGGTGAAAACATCTCCTCGATAGAGGTCGAAGACACGCTGTACAAATTCCCGGGCGTCGAGGCAGCCGCCGTGGTCGCCAGGCCCGACGAAAAATGGGGCGAAACGCCATGCGCCTTCGTAACCCTGCGTCCCGACACGAAGGCCACGGAGAAAGAGGTGATCGAGTTCTGTCGTGACAATCTGGCACACTTCAAGTGCCCGAGGACCGTAATTTTCACCGAACTACCCAAAACCTCGACCGGCAAGATCCAGAAATTCAAGCTGCGCGAGCAGGCCAGGGAACTGGGCGATCCAGCCTGACCGCTCGACCGAAACTCGTGACACCCGTAGGGAGACAAAGACGCGACCTGTTGAGCCTGTTTTCCGGCTTATGCATGTTGCCGGTGCTTTCCCGTTACGAATCCCGGCACACGGCCCTCAGTACGGACGATACCAACGTACTCGCAGAATTCCTCCGCGACCTGTTTTCTAATACCACCAGTGCCATCAAAGTTGGCAATGCCTGCATTGCGGAATGGGGATCGGTTCCGGCCTCGGAGTGGGTCGCGGAGATGTGCGCAACTCTTGATGGAGAAGAGTTTGTTGATTCTAGAGATCTCGCGGCAATCATTGAAAATCGGATCCGGGAAGATTTTACCCACGAACGGACGATCGGGGTCCAGGGTTGGATCCTCTCGCGCACGGAGGCGACTCTGTGCTGCCTGGCTGCGAACACGCTGCATTCATGAACCGGCTTCAATAATCCTTTGATCATCGACAGCCGAGAATTGCAGGACGGAGCGGTAGTCGAAGCCGACCTGTGCATTGTTGGAGCCGGCGCCGCTGGAATTACCCTGGCCCGGGAATTCATCGGTCAAAGCACTACGGTCGCGGTCGTTGAGAGCGGCGGTCTCGAGCCGGAAGATGAAACGCAGTCGCTCTACGAGGGCCGGGTTTCGGGCTTTCCCTACCGCCGCCCGGACACGATGCGGCTCCGTTATTTCGGCGGGTCCACGAACCACTGGGCAGGCAACTGTCGTCCCCTCGACGAGGAAGATTTTCTCCATCGACCGTGGCTGCCCTACAGCGGCTGGCCTTTCGAACGCAACGAACTCATACCGTTCTACGAACGCTCCCAGGCCGTTTGCGGCCTTCAGGCCTTCGACTACGCGATCGAGTCCTGGATGGACGAGGCCAGACTGCAGAAGCTTCCATTCGATCCAAAAAAACTGCTGACCGGGATAAAACACATAAGTGCGCCCGTTAGATTCGGCACCGCGTACCGGGATGAACTGGAGGACGCGGCCAACGTTACCATCTACAAACACGGGAATCTGACGGAGATCGAGGCCACCGAAACCGCAAAACACGTATCTGGACTGCAATGCAGATGCCTGACCGGCACGCGATTCAGCGTGCGGACTTCGATCTACATACTGGCGACGGGTGGCATCGAAAACGCACGCCATTTGCTCACCTCGGATGCCATACAAAGCGAGGGCCTCGGCAACGGGCACGATCGCGTGGGCCGGTTTTTTATGGATCACCCCCACGGGATCGCGGGTTGGATCGTATTTCGCAAACGATTCAACATCGTCGATCTCTACCAGGCCAAAATAAGGAGGAACGCTTTCGTCAAAGGCGTCGTAACAATGTCCCCGCAGATATTGTCCGGCGAAGCCTTGTCCAATATCTACTTCAATCTCGCAGCCAGTATGTCGCGCTCAGAAGGAGAAAAATCTGTGAGCGCGCTCCTGCAGAGCTTTCGTGAAGGAGAAGTACCCGATGACCTGCTTTCCCATTTAGGAAACATCATTGCCGACCTGGACGATGTCGGAGAAGCCGCCTACCACCGGATGACCGACAATGCCGATCCGTTCAACAAGTTGCGTGTCCACTGCCGCATCGAGCCTACACCGGACCCGGATAGCCGGGTAACCTTGAGTTCCGACCGGGACGCTCTGGGCATGAGACGGATCGACCTTCACTGGAAACCCGGAGATCTGGCACTGAAATCCTACAACCGGGGTGTAGAAATTCTTGCTCTGGAGGTCG
>CAMYOI010000038.1 GCA_947259955.1 uncultured Gammaproteobacteria bacterium | reverse complement strand
GGCTCAATCAGCCGCCAGATTGCTGCTCAAGAGCGGTTTCGAAAATGTCTATGTGCTCTCGGGCGGGATGATGGCATGGCGAAAGGAAAATCTGCCCGTGGTCAAGAGTTGAGCGAGAGAAAATGACCGAAGAGAAAACAACCCCCACACTGGATATACGCCAGGTCTATATCAAGGACATGTCGTTCGAATCGCCCATGGCTCCCCAGTCAATCGCGGGCGGCGGCACTCCAAAGATAGATATCAATCTTGGTGTAAGGTACCAGAGGCTGGATGAGGAAGGTCACTACGAAATCGTATTGACCATCGAGGCAAACGCGAAAGCCGAAGACAAAATCATGTTTCTCGTTGAGGTGCAGCAGGCTGGGCTGTTTCTGATCCAGGGCTTTGGCGATACAGAAATGGGACTGGTGCTGAACGTGGCCTGTCCAACCGTGCTGCTTCCTTTTGCCCGGGCCGCGATTACCGACGTGGTGAGCAAGGGAGGATTTCCGCAGCTCCTGATCAGCCCGGTAAACTTTGAAATGCTCTATGCAAACAAGTCCAAAGGTGCCCAAAATCAAGCCGGCGGAGGAGACGCGCCCACTCTCGACCCCCGTCCCGGCAACGGCGAAACCATAAACTAGCCCGCGATTCCGGATCCATGATATCCAGTGCACAGGCTTTGACCGTCGGTGTACTGGGCGCAGGTTCCTGGGGTACGGCCCTGGCTATCCTGATTGCACGCAACGGTTACGCGGTAGAGCTCTGGGATTACCACGAAGAGCACATCGAATCGGTTGGCCGCAACCGGGAGAACGTGCGATACGTCCCCGGGTTAGCCCTGCCGCCGAACCTGGGAGTCAACGCCGACCTCGCGTCGCTGGTGTCCGCTACCGATCGCTTCCTCGTGGTCGTCCCCAGCCATGCTTTTCGTTCCACCCTTGAAAGCATGGCCGAACACTGCGACCCGACACGGAAACTTCTGATCAGCTGGGGCACAAAGGGTTTCGATCCCAAGCGCCGGATGCTGTTGAGCGAGGTCGCGTTGGAGGTGTTCCCTACAGCCGGTCTGGCCGCGGTTTCGGGACCGAGCTTTGCCAGGGAGGTGGCTCATGGTTTACCGACCGCCCTTACCGTCGCGTCACCGGACGAGCACACGGCGGATACGGTTGCCGCCTGGTTGCGCAGTGATCGCGTTCGAGTCTATACCAGTCGGGACCTCGCGGGTGTACAGCTCGGTGGTGCGATCAAGAACGTGATGGCGCTTGCCGCGGGCATCAGCGACGGGCTGGGCTTTGGTGCCAACGCACGTGCGGCACTAATCACCCGCGGCCTTGCGGAAATGAATCGACTGGGTGCGGCTCTAGGCGGCAATCCGCGCACATTCATGGGCCTGACCGGCGTTGGTGACCTGGTGCTGACCTGCACGGATGATCAATCCCGGAACCGCCGCGCGGGCATAGGCTTGGGTCAGGGGCGCGGTCTTCAGGAGGTGCTGGAGGATATCGGCCAGGAAGTCGAAGGCATCAAGACGGTGAGGGAACTATACGCCATGGCCGGTCGCGCCGGCGTTGACATGCCCATAACCGAGCAGGTTTACAAGGTCGTCTATGAAGATCTGTCTGCCGGGCAGGCGGTCGAGAGTCTGTTGAGCCGCGAGCCGAAGTCGGAATGACGGAGGTGCTATTTAAAATCCTGCTGCCGCCATGCTTCGTAAATGACGATGCTCACGGTGTTTGCCAGATTTAGGCTGCGGTTTCCGGGGACCATGGGCACGGTGATTCGCTGTCGAGAGGGAACCGACTCCCTGATATCCGCAGTCAGGCCCCGGGTCTCGGGTCCGAACACGAAGGCGTCGCCGGGCTTGAAGCGGGATGATGTGTACAGGGTCGTGTTTCGGGTAGACAGCGTAAACAGCCGTCCTGTCTCCGCCGTATCCAGGAAAGTCTGGAAATCAGGGTAGCGGAGAACCCTGGCCCAATCATGATAATCGAGTCCGGCCCGCCTGAGCTGCCGGTCGTCAGCCTCGAACCCCAGTGGTTCGATCAGATGCAGGTGGCAACCGGTATTGGCGCACAAGCGGATAACGTTGCCGGTATTCGGCGGGATCTCCGGCTCAAAAAGAACGACGTGAAACACGATTCGATGGCAAGATTCAGAATGGTTTGACCACGACGAGGACGATTGAAGTCAACAGGACGATCACCGGGAATTCGTTGAACCAGCGATACCAGATGTGAGAGCGGATGTTTCGGTCATTCTTGAAATCCACCAGTATCTTTGCGCACCAGGCATGGTAGCCGATCAACACGAGCACGAGCGCCAGCTTGGCGTAGAGCCACCCCCCGGAAAAGCCGTAGCCGAGCCAGAGCCAGGTGCCCAGGCCCAAAGCGATAACGCCGCTTGGCGTCATGATGCCGAAGAAGAGTTTGCGTTCCATGACCTTGAACCTTTCGAGGCTTTGCCGGTCTTCGGCCATGGCGTGATAGACAAAAAGCCGTGGCAGGTAGAACAAACCCGCAAACCAGGTAACTACGAAAAAAATGTGAAAAGACTTTATCCAGAGCATTAATGATTAATCCATCTTTCCCGTACCGCGGTCGATCTCTGCGGAGGTGTCTGAAGGCCCGGATGGATGCTTGGAAAACCAGCCCCTTATCTTCGCAAATATCGCCTTTATTCCCCGCCACAGCTTCGGCATGATCCATATTGCCAGTGCCACGAAAACCGCGAGCAGAACGATGAACAGAACGGGATAGTTGAGTGCGGTCCACAATCCGGCAACTACAGCGACATCCTCACCGATAGATGCGGTCCAGTTGGTCACGGGCTCCGGCGAGGTATTGATCAATACCCTCGACCCGGCTTTGGTGAAGTGCGTCCCCGCACTCAACGTGCCGCCCAGAATCAGGCCAATGAGTTCCGCTGCCGGTGAAATCTCGGCAAAGGCGGCACCGGCCAGAAGCGCACCCGCGGGTATGCGTATAAAGCTGTGTATCGCATCCCAGGCGGTGTCAACGCCGGGGATCTTGTCGGCAAAGAACTCGATGAAGTACATGAGCCCGGCGGCGATCAGCACCATCGGGTTTTCCAGAATCTCTAGCTCGGCCGGAAGATCCATCGAGCCGGTTACGCCCATAAGACCCAGCATCAGGATCGTTGCGTAGAGGTTGATTCCGCTTGCCCAGGCCGCGCCCAGGGCGGCCGCAATGATCGAAATGGTATCCATGACGTTATCTATTCAAGTGGACGGTGAGGGGGAAATCAAGTTGTCGGGATCCGGCAGGAATCGCTGCAACAAATCGTTGAGAAAACGGCGGCCGAATTCCGTTGTCGATATCTGAATCCCATCGAACCGTAAGAGCCCGTCAGTTTGCGCTTGCGCTATTGTGGAGCAGAATCGTTTGATGGGTTGACCGGTGCGTTGCTGAAACAGGGACGCCGTAATCGGGCGCTGCAGGCGCAGCGCGTTCAGCATGAACTCGAAGCAGATCTCGTCGGATGAAAGCCGCTTCTCACCTCCCACCCGTTCCGTGGAGTGGGCATTTTGCATATACAGGATTGGATTTTTTCTTTTCCACGTTCGTAATACCTGATCGTCCCGGGTCACCTTGCTGTGCGCACCTGCGCCGATGCCGATATAGTCACCAAATAGCCAGTAGTTCAGGTTGTGCTGGCAGGAACGACCCTGCCGTGCAAAAGCGGATACCTCATAGTTCGTGTACCCATTTTTCTCTAAGCTGCTTTCGAGTTGCCGCTGCATCTCCCACGCCGCGTCCTCGCCCGGCAGCCTTGGCGTTCGCACCGCAAAAACCGTATTGGGTTCGATGGTGAGTTGGTAACAGGACAAATGGGGGGGTTCGAAAGACAGGGCCTGCTCGACATCATCCGCCGCCATCTCCCGGGTTTGTCCGGGCAGCGCGTACATCAAGTCCAGATTGAAGTTGTCGAATCCCGCGCTGATCGCCGCCGTCACCGCGTGGCGCGCGGCATGGTCATCGTGTATGCGACCGATGTTGCGGAGGGACGCGGCGTTGAAACTCTGTATGCCGATGGACAGGCGGTTGACACCCGCGGCTCTGAATCCCTCGAACTTGCCCGCATCCGAAGATCCGGGATTTGCCTCCAGAGTTATTTCCATATCGGGTGTGGAAGGGATGCGCGCCCGAATTCCGGTAACGATCGAATCCACGCTTTTCGTGCTGAGCAGACTCGGGGTTCCACCCCCGATGAAAATGCTGCGGAGCCTTCTCCCCAAGACAGCCGGAAGTTCCTGATCCAGGTCGGCCATTAAAGCCTCGATATAGGCATTTTCCGGAATCGGATTTTTCTGAGCGTGAGAATTGAAATCGCAGTACGGACACTTCTTTTCACACCAGGGCACGTGAACGTACAGGGACAAAGGCAGGCTAGCCCGCATATTGCACCAGTATCCCGAGCGATGACGCAGGACAGGTTTGGCTGAGCGCCGGTCTGGAACGAGGAGCGTAGCCGTCGCTACGGTGGTCCGAGTGAAGACCAAGCTCAGGCAAGGATGGACAAGTCAGCGCCGGGACAGGTCGGTCCTCGTAGCAAACTGTATCTCTGACAAGCGTATTCAATTTGGCGTAGGCAACAGCAAGATCAATACGATATGAAACAATCACGACCGTACAGGTGCAATATGCGGGCTAATATTGTTCACGTTTACGAGTCCTGGCCTGCCGTTGTGTGCGGGAATCCGGTTTACCCGGATCGTACAGGATCCGTGCCGCCCGGGTCTTCAGTTCACGAGCAAGCCTTTGCCGCTCGTTTACACTGGCTTCGGTTTCCAAATAAAGCGTCTTCGCGACGCTCGCCGGGCCGCGGCGATCCGATATACGCTCAATTATCAGGATGTAGCAATTGGGGCCCTTGCGCACATTCAGGGTGTCGCCGACACGCACCAGCCGCGCGGGTTTGATGCGGTTTCCGTTTACCTCGATGTGGCCTCCGGTGATGGCTTTGGCCGCCATTTGCCGGGTCTTGAATAGGCGGGCGGCCCAAAGCCATTTATCCAGCCTGGCTTCATCCGAGACCGGCGACGTCATGAATTATCGATCCGGATCAAAACGATGCGCTCAACAGCCCATCCGATCGCTGGGGGCCGGGATATTAACGGTCAAAGTTCTCAACTGGTTTTGGAATACCCTATCATTGTTATATATTCCCGCAGTTTACATGCATATTTTCATGTTATATATAAAATAAAGTGTCAAGTTATTGATATAGAGAGCATCTTGTTTTCAGATTCGAAGCTTATGAGATTCTATTCACCGCTGTGGGCCCTTCTCATAGTCGGCGGTATCGCAACACCGGCTCTCTCCGACGATTCTGGAATAGATGGTAGTTTCAACCTGGCCTGGTGGTCCAACAATTTCAGTGCCAACGCACTCGACGCATCATTCGACGCCGGTACCGTTGGTGCCGAGGCGGAAGTGTGGTGGTCCCAGAGGTGGGGCCTCAAAGGCAGTCTGTTCAAGTCAGATGTACTGGAGAGCAATTCAAAGGAGGGGCCGGATTTCCTGAGTGTCGACCTGAAACGACGACTGATTTCGCCAACGAAGAACAGTTTTCTCGCGGTGGGGCTAGGCTGGGAGAGCATGGATCTGGGAAAGGGCGCAGACACCCAAGGTCCCAGGTTTCTGCTGCAGGGTAGCCTCGGTCTAACTCCGGTACTGGCTATCTACGGACACACTGCCTGGCTTCCCGTGCTGGCCGAGTCGGAACAGCTGAATGATCCCAGGGGTTTCGAGTTCGAGGCCGGGATCGCGTTGAATCCATTCCCTTTCCTATCGCTGAGGGCGGGATTCCGGCAGTTCAACCTGGATTTCGAAAGCCTCGAGGGTGCGGACGAGGCCTCCAAATCCAAGGGCGTCATACTCGGCGCCGGAGTGGAATTTTAGCCCGCATATTGCACCCGGATCCCGAGCGATGGCGCAGCACAGATTGGGCTGAGCGCCGGTCTGGCGCTTGACTCGTTGTTTTGCGTAGTATCAACGGTGTGCACATTAATATACCCATAATAGAAAACCGGTTGCGGAGCCATCGCCCCGCCACGCTGGAACTGGGCGATAACCGACACGCCGCGGTAGCAATGATGGTGCGTCCGGGTCTTCAATCGGCCGAGGTCCTGTTCATCGAGAGGTCGAGTCATGCCAATGATCCCTGGTCCGGGCAAATGGCATTTCCCGGCGGTATGGTTGAACGCTTCGATGCCGATCCGCGCCGCGCCGCCGAACGGGAGACACTCGAGGAAGTCGGCATAGATTTGTCCCGGGCAGACTATCTGGGGCGTCTCGACGATCAGCAGGGCAGGCACCGGGGCCACACCGCGGGTATCGTCGTGCGGGGTTACGTCTATGCCGTGGAGGCCGATGTGCCGCTGGCGCACAACAACGAGGTCGAGGAAATTGTTTGGGTTCCTATTGGCAGATTTCTGGATGCACGCAACTATGCCCATATCGTTCACCCCGTTGATCCCGGCGAACGCTTTCCCGGAATCCGTGTGAGTCGTCATGACCACCAGGTCGTATGGGGTTTGACCCGCAGATTCATGGCGTCTTTTTTTTCAGCGATACGGGTGGTATTCGAGGGTTAGCCTGCAGATTGCACCCGGACGGAGATGCGTCACCTTGTGGGATGTGTCGAATTGTACGCTCCATATCGAATCGGCCTGCTGTGTTAAGATCTTTCGGTCGACAGCTTCAAGGTCCATTCAGAAAATGGTTGAAACACCCTCGAGAGATATCCAGCGCGGATCGGTTGCGCCCAATTTCAATTTGCCAAATTCGAATCCGGAGTATGGCGGAGCTGTGGTCGGACTCTCCGATTTCGACGACAGCAAAGCGCTGCTGGTGGTTTTCATGTGCAATCACTGTCCCTATGTCGTGCACATCGCTGACGCATTGGCGCGAGTGGCCAGGCAATACGAGCCGCAGGGTCTGGGTACGGTGGCGATCAGCGTCAACGATGTCGAGTCACACCCCCAGGACGCCCCGGACAAAATGACCGGCATGTCGAAAAAGTATGGTTTTACGTTCCCATACGTGTATGACGAGTCACAGCGTGTTGCTGTCGATTACGGCGCCGCGTGTACCCCGGACCTGTTCCTGTTCGACGCCGAAAAACGGCTCGCTTACCATGGCCAATTCGATGACGCCAGGCCGGGAAACGACAAGCCGGTGACCGGGGCGGACCTGTCGCGTGCAATTGAAAATCTGCTTCAGGGTAAACCTGTCGATGCCGCTCAATCGCCGAGCGTAGGGTGCAACATCAAATGGAAGCCCGGTATCGACCCCTGACGCCGCATTCGCCCGTCCCCACGGCACGAAGTGACGCGGACGGACATCCGCTTTGACTGAGGGTGTCCCCTGATCGTGGACCACGATTCAATAGTCTTCTCTATCTTTCTGATCTTCAGCGGCGCCGCCCTGGTGGCCACGCTGGCGCTTTGGGCACGACAGGCCCTGATTGTCGGATACATCGTGCTTGGTGCCGTGGTTGGTCCAGGGGGTCTCAAGTGGGTAAACGACGCCGGATTGATTCAGGATATCGCCCACATCGGCATTATATTTCTTCTGTTTCTTCTAGGGCTCAATCTATATCCGCAAAAGCTTATTCAGTTGCTGCGGAAAACCACTCTGGTCACGCTGGTGACGTCCGCAATTTTTGCAGGGCTTGGATTCGGCGTCGCCTACCTGTTCGGGTACGCTCTGATCGACGCGGTCGTGATCGGGGTCGCGGCCATGTTTTCCAGCACGATCGTCGGGCTGAAGCTATTGCCGACCACTGTGCTCCATCACCGCCACACAGGCGAGGTCATCGTCAGCGTACTGTTGTTGCAGGACATGATCGCTATCCTGTCCTTGCTGGCAATTCAAAGCATGGGCAGGGGGGAGCTGCCGACCCTGGAAATGATTGCCGTGATCTTGTCGCTGCCGTTGCTCGTTCTGATTGTGGCGGTGGTCGCAAGATTTGCATTGATCCCGCTGTTCCACCGATTCGATAAGATCCAGGAGTACATATTCCTGCTGGCCATCGGCTGGTGCCTTGGAATCGCCCAGCTGGCCAACACGCTGGGGCTGTCTTACGAAATTGGCGCTTTCATCGCCGGGGTTGCCATCGCGACGAATCCGATATCGCGATTCATTGCGGAAAGCTTGCGGCCCATCAGGGATTTTTTTCTGGTCATGTTTTTCTTCGCGCTGGGTGCCGGATTGAATATGCAGGTCATCGGCGATGTCATGGTGCCCGCGGCCCTGCTGGCACTCCTGGTTCTACTGGTCAAGCCGATCGCATTCAAGTTCATGCTGATCAAGGTATTGGAGACGGAAAAACTCGGTTGGGAAACCGGCTGGCGGCTTGGTCAGATGAGTGAGTTCTCCCTGCTAATCGCGTTCATGGCGCTGCAGGGCGGGCTGATTGCAAGCGAGGCCGCAAATCTCATACAGGTGGCGACTCTGATTACCTTTATCGGTTCCTCGTACCTGATCGTCCTGCGCTATCCGACACCGATTGCCGTATCCGATCCGCTCAGAAGAGACTAACCCGCGGAATCCGCCGAGGTTCGCTCGGGATCCTGGTGAGAATGCGGGCTGGAGTTCAGTTTCTTGGAAATCGGAACAGGATATTAACCGAGAAAACGTCCGCCTCGGGGGTGTCTAAATCCCTCCCGACCAATTGCAGGGTTTCATCGAAAGCGTATCGCTCCCACTCCACCCTTATGGTCGCATTGCGCCCGAGGTTGATTGCACCGCCGGCACCGTAAACCAGCGTCCCGGCCGTCGTGCTGTCTTTTTCCGTGCGATCGAAGATCGGCGCCTTTGCGGTTACCGATACATCTCCACCCGCGACACCGAGTTTTCCGTATATGGCGCCGATGTCCAGAATCGGAATCTGCGGCAGCACGGAAATTGAGATTCCGCTCATGTTGACGTCGGCCGTGGCTTCGATGGGCGCCTCGGTTGAAATCCCCGGACTCCCCAGGTCGAAAATCGCGGCCTCAAGCGCGACAAAGTTGTTGAACTGGTAACCAAAAATTCCCTTGATGGCGGTGCCGTCATTTTCGTCCCCGCACACGACAAACAGTTCATCGCAGAAATCTCCAAGTGCATCCCGCTTGACCACCTCCGACTGACCTATTCCAAACCCAAGATAAAATCCTTTTTCGGTGGCATGGGCCGGGCCCGTGGAAACCAGTAATATCGGTAAAACCGCGACCGACGCGACGCCTGAAACGAGTTTTCTGTGGGTCAACTTTTTACTCCTGTCGTGCGAGATATGTGATTTTACACACGCCTTATACTGAAATTCGCTGCACAGGGCAAAGCAAATCCCGTCTGCACGTCGTACTCTCGGCTGGAGTCCGGGCTCGATGTATGCCGGTCGCGGTTACTCTCCGGGGCGCCATGTCGCCCGGAACAGGCAGGCCACGGTCTTGGCGTCGATGATGTCACCCATGGCCGCCATCCTTACCGCTTTATCGAGGGGCACCCAGGTTATTTCAATGATCTCGTCTTCATGCGGGTCCGATACGACGAGTGTGAGTTCTGTGGCCAGATACAAATACAAACACTCGCTGCAGAATCCCGGTGAGGGCAGCACGCGCCCAAGGTCGCGCCACTCACCGGCTACGACGCCCGCTTCCTCTTGAAGTTCCCGTTTCGCCGTGACTATAGGAGAGGAGTCTGACGCATCAATACAGCCAGCGGGCAGTTCCCAGAGCCGGGTCTGATTTACCGCGTATCGAAACTGGCGCAGCAGGCATACCTCTTCGTTTTGATTGACCGCCGCCACAACGGCACCGCCGGGGTGCCGCACGATTTCGAGTTCCAGGTCGTTTCCGTCGGGTAATCGGGCGGTTTCGATATTCAGGTCGATCAGACGCCCGCGATGAATTCGACGCGTTACATCCACAGTTCAGGCAGCGCCCGTCTGATTGGCAAACTTGCTCATGTGTTTCCCCCTTAAGTGTGTAAATGATATTTCTGTTGATTCTATTGCTCGAAATCAGACGAGTCTGCGATTGCATCTTTTAGCCTGTTCAATGCCTGGGCACGATGACTCAGTTGATTTTTGATCGAGGGATCCAGTTCAGCGGCGCTGCAACCAAGGGAGGGGACGTAAAACACCGGATCGTATCCGAATCCGCTATGTCCGGTTAGATGATTCTGTATCATGCCTTCCCAAGTCCCTTCGCAGACCAACGGGTGAGGTTCGTCTGCGTTTTTGATGAAGGCGATGGCGCAGCGGAACCTCGCGGTTCTTTTCTCGTCGGGTACTCCTTTCAACGCACTCAGTAACTTCTCGACATTCTCGGAATCCGTGGCGCCCACGCCCGAATAGCGGGCGGAGTACACGCCCGGGGCGCCCTTGAGCACATCGACTTCCAGTCCCGAGTCGTCAGCCACGGCTGCCATTCCTGCACGGCTGCTGGCGTTTCGGGCTTTCAGTACGGCGTTTTCGGCAAATGTTTTTCCGCTTTCGTCAATCTCGGGAATATCCAGTTCCGATTGAGCGATCAGATCCAGGTGGGCGGGCAGAATATCTGCGAATTCCCTGATCTTTCCCGCGTTGGACGAGGCGATTACGAGTGTGCAAAGTTTCACGTTTCACCACCGCTGGTCAGGGCCATATTCTGGTGTTCGAATAGCTGCCGAATACCCTGCTGGGCAAGCTCTACCATTTCGAAAAGCTGATCACGGCTAAATGGCGAGCCCTCCGCCGTACCTTGTATCTCTATCAGACGCATGGAGTCATCCATAACGACATTCATGTCTGTGCTCGCAGCTTTATCTTCCGCATAGTCGAGATCGAGAATCGTTTCGCCCTGGTACACGCCCACTGAAACCGAGGCAATCTTTCCGAGAAGAGGTGTGGACTCCAATTCTTTCTTCGTTCGTATCCATTCGATCGCATCCGACAGCGCTACGTAACTTCCTGTAATCGAAGCGGTTCGAGTCCCACCGTCCGCCTGGATGACGTCACAGTCGATTTTGATCGATTGATCCGGTATGGCCTTCAAGTCGACAACAGCACGCAGGGAGCGCCCGATCAATCGCTGAATTTCCTGGGTTCGGCCGGACTGCCTGCCACGGGACGCTTCCCGTGCGGTACGGATACCGGTTGATCTGGGCAGCATACTGTACTCTGCGGTTACCCATCCCTGCGCCTTGCCCCGCAGGAACATCGGTACCCTGTCTTCCACCGAAGCGGTGCAAAGAACCCTGGTATCTCCAAACTCGATCAGAACCGAACCCTCGGCAAATTTCGTGTATTGCCGCGTTATCCGGATATTGCGGAGTTGAGCGGGATGTCTGCCGCTGGGGCGTTTCATGGAGTCCTTAGTCCTGTGATTCTAAAAAATGGGCGTTGGACGAACGAAATGTCAGTCCACTGTCGGAGCGCTAATCGTTCTTGTGCTTTCGGTGTGTAATTTCGATTTCCGTATCCAGGTCATTGACGAATGACTCGATCTCGGCGATCGCGGAATCGATGTTGTCAATCCGCTGTTTTTCAGACCTGACCGGCGTGGAAGTTCGCTTGCGTGGATACTTGGCGGTAAGCCACAGCTTCTCCTGATCGAGATCCGGCGCGCTCAGATTGAGCAGCGGTTCGTCCCTCGTTGGTTCATCTTCCCAGCGGAATGCCAGTGCGGTCAGGTTGTCGCACTCGTCCGTGAAGAAGCGCCGGGAGTAGCTGAGCATCTCGTCCACGCTGTCCTCGATGTATTCCTTGTTGACAATCTTGATTAGCTGTTTTTCCTTGAAGGCGCGCCAAACGCCGTCGGTGCACAGGAGAATCGTATCTCCCTGGCCCAGATGGGTCTCTGGTCCCAGGGTGACCACCGGCCTCTTGTTGCCTCCGATACACCTGAGCACCTGGCCCTGACCGAAGCGCTGAAACTGCTCATCGACGACACCATCCTGATGCATTTGGTCCGTGGTCGAATGATCGATTGTGCGGCTTAGCAACTCACCATCACCGAACAAATACAATCTGCTGTCTCCCACGTGACCCCAATAGGCGTACCCGTTTTGAACCAGGCAGGCGACACATGTCGTCCTTGGCATGTCTTCATCAAGGCCGTTTTTACGCGAGACGAGGTTGAGCGTCAAATGCGCGAAGTTCATCGATGATACTATGAATGCGGCCGGATTATCGATCCGCTCCTGCCCCTGCCTGTTGAAAGAGTCTATGAGGCAGTCGACCGTGATTTGTGCGGCCACGTCACCCCTGGTGTGGCCGCCCATTCCATCGGCAATGACCATGAACACACCATTCTGACTCTCACTGTAAGCGACTCTGTCCTGGTTGTTTTTTCGCGTCCCTCTGCGCGTGTCGTGAACAATTGAGTAGTTCATCAGCCACCAAACCAGCCGCGCAATACCGAGGTCTCCCTCTCGTTGCCGGCTCCGCTGAGTGCTTCCAGAAATATGTCGACGCTGCGTGGCCTTCGGTCGTTTTCCAGTTCACCGGCCCAGTCTATCGCTTGCAGCAGGCATTTGCTGTACCTGCGGCTGAAAGATCTGGAAAGTTTCGATTGCGTATCCTTTTTCAGCCTCTCCGTCGACGGCACGGGTGCTCTGCCAGTGATGCAGAAGCGCATGGTCATGCCGAGCGAATAGATATCGGACCATGGTCCCATTGGTCCCGATTCGTACTGCTCGGGCGGGGCAAAACCGTGAGTCAGGGTCTGAACACCCTTGTAGCAGGTGCCCGGTTCGATTTGTTGCACGGCTCCGAAATCCAGCAGGAGCGGCGTACCCGAGGTGCGCAGTAATATATTTGCCGGCTTAATGTCGAGATGCAGGAAGTTGTGCAGATGGAGCTCTCGCAACCCGCCCAGGACGGGTGGGAACACCGACAGGATGAATTTCTCGCTCAATTTCCCTTTCGATCGCTTGATGTACCAGCGCAGGTCCCTTCCCTGTTCGAAATCCATGACCATGAACGCGGTATTATTCAATCGAAAGAAGTTCGAGACATTGACAATATTCGGGTGTTTCAGTTTGGAGAGCGCCATGCCTTCGCTGAAGAAACGCTTCAGGCCGATCTGAAACGGTATATTTTTCTCGTCGGACAGCGGCAAAACCCTCCCGCCCGGGAGTCGGTAGGCCATTTCGTGCGGAAAGTACTCCTTGATTACGATCTTGGTTCTGGTTTTGATATGAAAGGCCAGGTATACGAAACTGAACCCGCCGCCCCCGATCAGTTTTTCGATCCGGTATCCGTCGAGAAGGTATCCGCGGCTCAGGGCTTGCTGTTTATCTGGCATGCTGATTTCGTAGTGTTCTCTGCAACAAAGGATATACTCTCTAGCTTACAGTTTAATAGAAATACAGTTTTTACCAATGCCATATAGCATGACCGCCTTTTCGCGGGCGACGGGACAGACGGCCTGGGGGGAGGTCACCTGCGAGCTCAGATCCGTTAACCACCGTTATCTGGAGATCAACCCTCGACTCGCAGAAGAGGTAAGGCGGCTGGAACCGCGGGTTCGGGACACCATTGCCCAATATCTCAAGAGAGGCCGCGTGGATTGTACCATCCGTTTGCAGCAACAGGATGCGCCAGGCGGGAATCTGGACGTCGATATGGAACTTATAGACCAGCTCGTCGCCGTTTCGGACCAGGTCCGTGGCCGCGCCGGGGATATCGGACCTATTGGTGTTGCGGATATGCTCAATTGGCCCGGGGTGGTTCGCGCCGCCCGGGTGGACGAGGACCAGGTCGGAACGGTTGCCATGGAATGCCTCGCCAGGGCCACCGGTCAGCTGGTGGAAATCAGGCAACGGGAAGGACAACGATTGCTGGTTTCATTGCGCGAAAAGCTCGATTCGACGGTGACCGTTGTGGACGAGTTGAGGCGATCAATTCCGCAGTGGCAGGATTCGTTTCGCCAGCGGCTGGAAAAACGGCTGGCGGAAGCAAAGCTGGATCTCGATCCCTCCAGGCTTGAACAGGAGATGTTGATCTACCTCCAGAAGGCCGATGTGACCGAAGAACTTGACAGGCTGGATGTTCATCTGAAGGAGGTGTCCGACGTTTTCGAGCAGGGCCAGGCCATTGGCAGACGACTGGACTTTCTGATGCAGGAACTCAATCGCGAGGCCAACACGCTCGGATCGAAATCGAACGACGCCAGGCTCACCCAGGCATCGGTGGATCTGAAAGTCCTGAT
>CAMYOI010000037.1 GCA_947259955.1 uncultured Gammaproteobacteria bacterium | reverse complement strand
CAGATTACCAGGTATAGGCGGCATCGGGGCGGCGCGTTGAACCATCGCGTATGCCTCGTCGTCTAGCATCCGAAATCCGGAGCTGCTGACGATGCGGTGGTTGAGCAGTCTGCCGTCTTTGTCAATGACTAACTCGATCTCGACTATTCCTTCCTGACCGCTTCGTTTGGCACGGCTTGGATAACGCTTGTGTTTACTCAACCACGTTGCCAGGTCCGCATAGTAGTCTTGAGCCGGGCCGGAACCGCCGTCGTCTGAGACACCATGCCCGGGACTGGCGGATCGACCGGTGTTGCCGCCGGAGTAAGCGACGGGATCCGCCGCGGGCACGGCGCTACCGGATCGGGACCGAACGATTGACCCGGCCAGTTCAGTTTCGACGACCTCGTTGGCTTTGATGATGCCCGCGGCGGTGTGGTGCACAATGGTCTCTGCGGCGAGCTCGACATCTTCGACCTGAGGGGCCAGTGTCACATCTGATCTCGTGTCGGCCGCGTCCAGTGAATCGGGAATGTGCGTCGGCCACGGCGGCGCAACCATCACATCAGAAACACCCTGTATCGACGTCAAGGCATGGCCAGAACCGTCGAGATCAGTTTCCATGGGCGTTTCCAGCGCGGGGCATGGCCAGAACCGTCGAGATCAGTTTCCATGGGCGTTTCCAGCGCGGTTGCGGTTGCGGCGGCCGAACCCAGTTGGACGGAGACGCCGTCATAGCCCATTGTTCCGGCGCCACCTGGAGCATAGATAACGCAGGCAATGAGCATGTGAAGGGCCGCAGAGAGACCCAGCGCGGCCATCCAGTGAATCGCGCGAATTTCCATCACCGGACCTTATCGGTAACCAGCGACAGCCGCACCACGCCGAGGGTTCGAAGGATATTAATAATTTGATCCAATTGTGCGACTCTCATGTTGCCATCCGCCTTGATGGTGACAGCGGATGCCGTCGGTGCTTCACCCCTTTCTATCTTTAACGATATCGCCTTCGATAGCGCTGTCATGGGGATAATTTCATAATCCACCGCAATTCGACCATCCGATCCGATCAACACGACGATACCATCAGGTTCGACCGCCGCTGCACGGGTCGATGACGGCGGGTCGACTTCGATCACAGCCGGCGGGGTGATGCGGCCCATGATCATGAAGAAAACCAGGATCAAAAAGACGATATTGATCAACGAAATCAGATTCTTATCGCTGTTGGTGCGCCTCGCACGCCGGGTGAATCGCATGGGATGAACGACGTCCTTTCAGCCAAGTGTAAGGCTGACCACGCCCAGCTCGCTAAGCCGGTCCAGGACGTCTATCAGCGCCTGCAGGCGCACATCTCCGTCTGGATGCACGACAATCGCCTGGGCGGGATTGACGTCGAGGTAAGCGCTGATCTCGTAGTCGAGGGTTGTTTTATCGATTCGCTCGTCGACCAGAGAAAAGCGCCCGTCTCCGTGCACGCGCAGAAATATGGCCGACGTCTGATCCTGCCCCCCCGCGCTTGTTTCGGGCGAGTTCAGCTCCACACCATTGAACCGGTTCAGATCGGATGCCAGCATGAAAAACAGAAGCAGGATGAACACAACATCGATGAGCGGGGTCAGGCTGATCGACGGGTTTGCGACGCGTGTCAGGTCAAGTCGCACTTTTCAGGGCTACCGGCTGGACAGGGGTTGCCACTTCTTCCGGCGGGGAGTGCAAGCTGCTGGTGAATACCTGCGTTACCGAGCTCTCCATGAGACGCTCTTGCCGCTCGACCCTGCGATCCAGCCAGTTGTGAGCCAGTACCGACGGAATTGCGACGGCAAGACCAATCGCCGTGGTCAGCAGGGCAAGCCATATTCCACCGGAGAGTACGCCGGGGTCCACCTGGTTTCCCGCCTGTTCGAGTTTCTGGAATGCATTGATCATTCCCAACACCGTTCCGAGTAGTCCGAGCAGCGGGCTCAGCGTAGCGATCACTTCCAAAGGTCGCAGATAGCTGCGCAGCGCATCCAGCATGTCCAGCGCGACACGCTCCAGTTCTTCTCGCAGCATTGCCAGGTCCGGTTTCAGGGGGTGCATGCCGGTCATGGCCAGGCGGACGAGTTTTGCCACCGGTTGACCGTTGTCAGTCAACGCATCGATGGCTTGCTGGTATTGGCCTTTCCGCCACAGCGCGAGCGCGCTGTTTACCCGGTGGTGATCGTTCAGATCGAGCCTGTGAAACTGGTACGACTTGACGGCGACAATGGCGACCGCTGCAATAGAGAATATAAGCAGCATGGCCACGACGGGCCCGCCGGTACCGCTAATGAGTTCGAATTCCATCATCTATGCAAGAAGTTTCAATCAAGTCCCCGGGACCATAAAATAACCCGAATGAATCCAATAGAAAACCAATATCTGCAGGTAAGGGTGGATCTCGAATGCGGGCCCGATGCCGTCCGCCCCGCGTGGTGCACCCTGCGGCTGAGGGTAGGCCAGCTATTCGCGCAGTAAATTGAGGATAAACTTGGCAACCAGGAGCAGAATCAACGACTGACCGATAATGGCGACCATCAACTACGATACACGTTATCCCGGCGTATCTGATCTGAAAGCAAAAGCGAGACGGCGCATACCAAAGTTCGCATATGACTATATCGATACCGCCATAGACTACGAAATCGCCAAGCAGCGAAACCGGGAATCGTTCCACCAGACAAAGCTCACCCCACGCTATCTGGCCGATGTGACCACCGTGGACATCTCCGCCGAGTTGTTCGGCAAGCGCTACGCCATGGCGATTGGCGTTTCACCGGTTGGTCTGGGTGATATGATGTGGCCCGGTGCTGAAATGGCGCTGGCCGTTGCCGCACAGAAAGCCAATATTCCCTACGTGCTGAGTACGTTCAGCACCACTTTGATGGAGGACATCGCGGAGGCCGCTCCGGATGTGTGCTGGTTTCAGTTGTACGTGCCAAAAAAGCTTGAGGTGACAAAAGAGCTGATTTGCCGCGCCAAAGCCGCCGGGTTCAAGGTGCTGGTCGTTACGCTGGACATCCCGGTGGGGGCCAAGCGCAATCGAGAACTGAAAAACGGGCTCAAGCTGCCGTTCAGTTTTACCCCCAATATCCTGTGGCAGAGCATGATTCATCCGCGGTGGGCCATCGAACAGCTACGCCGGGGTTTTCCCGACTTCGTCAACATGCAGCGCTACAGAGAGGACCCGGATCAGGGTCTGGCCAATCTTGTTTCGGAATTCACCATGCCGGGCGTCACCCTGGAGCGGATCGGCGAAATCCGTAAACTCTGGGACGGCCCGCTAGTTCTCAAAGGCATTCAATACGAACAAAATGCAATCGACGCCATGAACGCCGGGGTCGACGGGATAGTCGTCTCCAATCATGGCGGCCGGCAACTGGATGCGGCCCCAACATCGGTGGAGTCGCTCAGAGCCCTGCCGGATGAGGCCAGAAAAAAAATGACGATCATGATCGACAGCGGTGTCAGGACGGGGCTGGACGTCGTGCGCGGCAAGTCGCTGGGTGCGGAATTCGCTTTCTCCGGACGCAGCTTTTTCTACGGAATGGGTGCCATGGGCGCCAAAGGAGCCAATCAGGTCATCGAGATATTCCGGGATGAGATCACCCGGACGCTCCAGCAGCTTGGTTGTGTTTCGTTTGACGAGATGGACGCCACCTGGGTGTACGACCAGTAGGCCAGTCGGACCACCAGGAAATGTTGATGATCACCACCAGGGTTGTTATGCAATGGAGTAAATATTATGAACGTTAAAATCGATATCGAAATGACCCCCGAAGAGCTGAGAAGGTTTTTCGGCTTGCCGAATGTCGGGGACATGCAGGATGCCATCATGAGTCAGATGAAACAAACCATCCTGGACAAGATGAGCGAACAGGGACTCCCGGAAATTCAGGCGGGATTCGTCGAGCAGTCGTTCAAGGCCATGGAGGCCTATCAGAAGATGTTCATAGATGCGCTCGAGCAGTCGAGCGGTAATAAGGACGAATAATTCTGGGGCAACATGCAGGCTAAACTGGCGCATTGGCCATGAAAGTCCCGGGCGTCGGCGTGACTACGGAATCCAGCGTTGTCAGCGACCGATAAAATACGGGTCCTCGGAGCCGGAATTCAGGGAACATGTGCTGCAATGGCTGCGGCCCGAATAGGCCACGACGTAGCGTTGGTTGACCAGGCGCCGAATATCATGCAGCGCTCGAGCGTGCGCAAAGTCGTATTCCCAAACGGCGCGGCGGCGTAAGAGCAGCATAAACCACCTGCTTTTTTAAGGAAACTGACCCGGAAACGGCTGTCGGGACCGTTATCTCGGCTGCGAAATTGTTGTCGGTATGCAATGTGCGGATCAGTCGTCAATATCCGCTGGTTTTGGATCTGATACTTGACCCTGGCCGACCAAATTTCCGTAGACATAGCCTGTTGTGTTGACGAGGCGAGGCAGGAGCTTGCCCGTCAATCTGTCCGTATCCGGGTACAAGTTTAAGAGCAACGCACCGTCAGACGATTCACCCCGCAGCACCGCGGCCCCGGCACTGGTACGATCGTGAAACTCTGCCGCAAGGGACACGCCGCGCTCAAAACCTTTGATCCAGATGACCGAGAACAGTATCAGCGTGACATACCGCCAAATGCGTCCGCCCCGCAGTAAGCGGCCAAAGTCAAACAGCATCATTGCCCAGGCGATATAGAGGAGTACATAGAACCTTAGATAGTGTGGATTGGCGTGGTCCTGAAATCCGCCGCGCCCGATCCAGGTCGCCAACCATACAGCCAGCCCCCATACCATCAATATTACATATGGTTTGACGATAAATTCGCGATAATGGTTTATGCACAGCTAGGCGGTAGCCAGCAGCAGGGGCAGGATTATCAAGACGAACAGCGCTGTCTCCCACATCGGTGGCGTGATCACCCGCAGTAGAAACTTGACGGACGCCATGCTTGTCGGAGAACCCAGGCTTAGAGCGCTGTCGAGATATCCCCGTGTAATGCTGTGCTGCACCCACACCAGCAGGCCGGTGCTGACCGCCATCAGCAGTGCGAATAGATGCCGCCGATCCCTGAAAGCCGCAATGAGTGCCAACGCCGGGCCCAAAATCAGGCCGGTGCTGTGAGTGGCCGCCGCGCAAAGCCAAAGCAGGTAGCTCAAGAACAATCGATAGCGGTTTCTGTCAGGATGAAGATAAAGTGCAATTGCGAACAGACTGAAAAACAAGGTCAAGCCGTATTGAATTGCAAACCAGGTGTTGGTGTATGTTGGAAGAACGGCTGGCCACCAGAACAGCGCCAGTACCAGCCACCATTGCCAGATCTTCTTCGATGTGGTGTCATTTCCGGGCACAAGCGGAAGCCCGAGGATGCGCAACAGTAGCCCATGGGAAATAGTACCCAATAGCAGAGTCACGGTCAGTTCGACCATAAACACGTTCATGCCACCGACAGTGTTGCTCAAATAAACGAACAACTTTGGCAGGACCATCATCGCTTCCGTAGATGGCTCGAACAGATAAGCAGACAGCGAGACCAGGTTAGTCGGCGTCACATTCGTGCTGAAAAAGACTATATCCCAGTAATCAAAGCGCGGAACCTCGAATCGATACTTCAACACCAGGCTCACGAACACCGTGCCATAGAGAAGTGCGCCCATCAGATTGAATCGAAGTGTCGTCATTCAGCCCTGAAGAGGCGCGCCAAAGCCCTGGTTTCGCTTGCGCAGCGTCGCCTGCGGCAGATGACGCCGTCCACGAACTTGATCCCGGTTCCAAAAAGCATTTGGAAATGACCCATAAGCCCCATGCATTGCAACGCTTTGTGCTGGAAACGCTGCAAGTGTGTGCAACGTTCTTCACCCGCTTCTGGAGGCAAAGCGGGCTAGAGTTTCTCCATCGCTACTACCATATCCCGTATCGCGTTGCTGTCCCCGCAGGCCATGATCTTTTCTGCTTCGTCCGGCAATCGCCGCAGATCAGCCTCCAGGACCTTTCTCTTAACTTCCGGTATTGAGGTCGGGTCCATGCTGAAGATTTTCAATCCCATTCCAAGCAGTAATTTGGTGTAGCGGGCGTCGCCGGCCATTTCTCCGCACATTGTCACTGGAATTCCGGCATTTTCACCTGCATCTATGGTGAGTTTGATCAATCTCAATACGGAGGGGTGAAGGGGATCGTAGAGATAATTCACCGTATCGTCCACGCGATCGATGGCCAGTGTGTATTGTATGAGGTCATTGGTACCGATGGACAGAAAGTCCAACTTGCGGGCGAACAGGTCTGCGGAAACGGCCGCCGCCGGTACTTCCACCATGCCTCCAATCGGTATTTCTTCATCGAAGTCCTCACCGCGTTGTCGCAATTCCTCCTTTGTCTCGGCAATCATGTCGAACACCTGATCCAGTTCATTCAGGCTCGACAACATCGGAACCACGACCTGTACGGGGCCGAGTGCCGACGCCCGAAGAACCGCGCGCAACTGCGGCTTGAACAATCCTGGTTCGTGCAGGCACAAGCGAACTGCGCGCAGACCGAGGGCCGGGTTCGTCGGGTCTTCGCTGCGCCCACCGTCGACCTGTTTGTCCGCTCCCAGATCCAGCGTGCGAATGGTGACGGAGCTTTTCATGCGCCTGACGACCTGGCTGTATGCGGAAAACTGTTCCTGTTCTGACGGGGGCTCGGTCCGATTCATGAATAGATACTCGGTGCGAAACAAACCGACGCCCTGGGCCCTCGACCGGTGCGCCGCCCGCACGTCGTCAGGCAGCTCGACATTAGCCATTAGCTTCACGGTCTGACCGTCCCGCGTCACCGGCTCCGCGTCTCTTAACTCGTCGAGTTCCCGTGTTCTCCTGATTACGTAGGCCTGACGTTCTCTGTACCTGTCCAGGACACCCTCGTCGGCTCCCATGACGATGGCGCCGCGCTTGCCGTCAACGATGACCACCTCGTCGTGCCGGATGTACCTGGTCGCTCTGTGCAGGCCGACCACGGCCGGGATCTTCAGGCTGCGGGCGAGAATGGCCGTGTGCGAGGTCGGCCCGCCCAGATCGGTAACGAATCCCATTATATTCTGGTTTTTGAACTGTACGGTGTCGGCGGGCGACAGATCGTGGCTGATCACCACCCTGCCCTCGAGTTGCCCCGGGTGGGCTGCGATGCTTTGCTTCGGGATGTGCAGCAGATTGTCCTGGATACGGCTTGTGATCTGGCGGACGTCGTTCTTCTTTTCCCGCAGGTACGGATCCTGCATGCGGTCGAAGGTGTCTACGAGTGCTTTGCTGTGTTTACGCAATGCCCATTCCGCGTTGCAAAGCTCTTCGCGAATTGTCTCGGCGGGCTGCTGCTCGATGAGTGGATCTTTGAGCATCAACAAGTAGACTTCGATGAAAGACTTGCTCTCGGGCGGTGCGTCGGCCGGTATCTGCGACTCTATCTCCCGGAGTTGAATTCGGGTGTCCTCTATGGCTTTTCGAAACCGATCCACCTCGGAACCGATCTCCGACGCCTGAATACTGTATTGGGGGATTTCGATGGCGGAACGCTGCATTACGAACGCGCGTCCGATGGCTATGCCTTTGCCTATACCCGCACCGTATAGCGTCAGCAATTATTCGTCCTCGCCAAATCTGGATAGAAACAGTCGAACTATGGAATCGACCGCGGTCTTTTCATCCACACCGTCGACCTTAAGCTGCAACCGGGTGCCTTGGGAGGCCGCGAGCATCATGATTCCCATGATGCTTTTTGCGTTGACTTCCTGTCCCGCGCGGCACAGGATAATCTCGCTGTCGAAGCTTGATGCTTCTTTGACCAGCCTGGCCGCGGCGCGGGCATGAAGTCCTAGCTTATTTATCACTTCGATATGTTGCTTGATCAATGCGTTTAGCCGTCGAGTTCGCGATGGCGGACCTGGACGTTCAGGTCGTCGTCCTCGAAATGCGTTGCCAGGTTGTCGGCAATGTAAACGGATCGATGCTGGCCGCCGGTACACCCGATGGCAACGGTAATATAAGTCCGGTTCTCTGACTGAAAACTCGGCAGCCAATTTTCGACGAATTCCTTTATGTCCTCAATCATACGTGTGGCATCGTGTTTGCTCTGGAAGTACTCGATTACCTTCGGGTCTTTGCCGGTTAGGTCTCGGAGTTCGCTGTTCCAGTACGGGTTGGGTATGCAGCGTACGTCGAAGACAAAATTCGCGTCACTGGGGGGGCCGTGCTTGTAACCAAAAGATTCAAAAAGTAGCGTCAGCTTCGAGTCGCCACGGGCACCGGCGAAATCCCGCACCAACATCCTGAGCTTTTGTGGCGTGGTATGACTCGTATCGATGATCCAGGTCGCCGCCGTACGCAGGGGATGCAGGAGTTCTCGCTCCCTGCGTATACCTTCTATGAGGGCGGTTTCGCTGTCCGTTAACGGATGCCGGCGGCGGGTTTCACTATAGCGGTTTATCAGCACGCCTTCATCCGACTCGAGAAAGAGTATCTCGTAGTCGAGCCCGCGGCTCATGATTTCCGTCAGCGTATCCGGCAGAACCTCCAGAAATCCCCGGTTCCGAGAGTCTATGCCGACCGCACAGCCACTGAAGTCGGTGTCGGCCGTCGCGGAGAATTCCTTCGTGAAAGACGGCAACAGGATCGCCGGCAGGTTATCGATACAGTAAAAGCCAAGATCTTCCAATGCCTGAAGTGCGATTGATTTGCCGGAACCCGACAAACCGCTGACGATGAAAAAACTCATGCGGGCTCGCTAACCGGTGCTAGGGACGGCGGGACCGATAGCCGCTTTCCCGATGGTGGGCGGCCTTAGCCGGTCCACGTCGTCAGAAGATCAAATACTTCCTGGTTATCGTTTGCAGAGAATACTTTGTTTCGGATCATTTCGTCATCAAACAAACGGGCCAGGTGAGCAAGGATTTTTAGATGCTGCTCATTGGCCTGGGCCGGCACCAGCAATCCGAATGCCAGTCTAACCGATTCGTTATCCACGGCATCGTAGTCGAGCGGATTTGCCAGCACGACGACCGCGCCAATTACGTCGTCCAGCCCGTTTATTCGGCCATGGGGCAGCGCTACACCTTTTCCTATTCCGGTGCTACCCAGCCGCTCCCGCTCGATCAGGGTCTGGAGAACTGTTTTTCGGTCCAGCTGTGCTCTTCCCTGGAGCAGGAGCGATGTAATTCTCTCCATCAGCCGTTTTTTACTCGACAGCTGACATCCGGTATCGATTCTGTCAACGGTTAACAGATCGGCAAGTTCGATTTCTCCCGGCATCGGAATTCGTGCTGCCTCGGTCACTTTAACTTTTGTTCCTTTAATGCTCCACCGTTGCGGTGGTGGTTGCTGGACTTTTCCTTGTGTTTTCGCACCTGGCTGTCGAGCTTGCGCATCAATTCGTCGATTGCGGCGTACATGTCCGCCGCTTCTGCGTTGGCATGAAGTGTTGCCCCTTTCGTGTTGATGGTGGCCTCGGCCACATGACGGGTTTTTTCGACATGCAGTACCACTGTGGTGTTCGTTACATTATCGAGGTGCCGCTCAATCCTGCTCATTTTCTGAGTTACGTATTCTTTTAGCGACGGAGTGACATCCATTTGATGACCACTAATGGCTATTTGCATATCGTATCTCCAATATCGTAAAGGTGGGTTGTTAAATTGGCATTTCAAGATGCCTATGCGATTGTTTTTCTTTGGCTGGATGGTGGGATGTTCATGTTCTCCCGGTATTTGGCAATAGTGCGCCTGGCGACGTTGATACCTTGTTTCGCCAGCAGCTTGGATATGTAACTGTCGCTGATGGGTTTAGCGGAAGGCTCGCTCTCCACCAGATGTTTTATCATATTACGGATCACCGTGGATGAACAGGTTCCCCCGTCGGAGGTTCCAACGTGGCTTGAGAAGAAAAACTTGAGCTCAAACACGCCCCTGGGAGTCAGCATATATTTCTGGGTCGTCGCCCGCGAGATCGTCGATTCGTGCAGATCCAGCGCGTCCGCAACGTCGTGCAATACCATCGGCTTCATCGACTGTTCACCGTGTTCGAAAAACTCCTGCTGACGTTCAATAATGGTTCGCGCCACCCTTAACAAGGTTTCATTGCGCTGGTTGATGCTCTTGATGAACCAGCGCGCCTCCTGAAGGTTGTTCTGAATATACTTCTTTGCAGCGCTTCCGTTGTTCTGGCCGAGCAGCGCCTGGTAGGCACGATTGATCCTGATGTGCGGGAACGCCTCACCGTTGATTTCCGCGCGCCACTCGCCTTGGATTTTCTTGACGATAATATCCGGTACCACGTAGTCCGGCTGCGCAGGAGCCACGGAGTTACCGGGGCGTGGATGCAGGCTCTGTATCAGTTTTATCGCTTTGCTCAGGGAGGCGTCATCGAGCTTCATCAGGCGTTTGATCTGTGGCATTGCCCGGCTGGTCAACAGGTCAAAATGCCGATCGATCAACGCGCAGGCATGTGCGACATGATCCAGGTCGTGGTCGAATTGACGGAGCTGGAGCATCAAGCATTCCCTCAGGTCCCGGGCGGCGACGCCCACGGGATCGAAATTCTGGATCTGATGCAATGTGGCTTCGACTTCGTCGATTTCTACCTCGACGTCTTCACCGGCAAGCGTCGCCACGATCTCCTCAACCGGCGACTTGACGTACCCGTCCTCATCGATGGCATCTATCAGGCTGATGGCAATTTTGCGATCCGTATCCGAAAAGGGGGTCATGCACATCTGCCAGAGCAGGTGGTCCTTCAGAGTGGTGGGCCTGGAATTCCGGTCTTCGAACTCGGCGGCGCCTCCTTCATTCCTTATTCCGGTAATGTGAGACTCGAAGTGCTCGCTCCACTCCCCCATCTCGGATTCTTCACTGAAATCGACGTTCTGGTCCGCAGATGCCATGGAACTCTCGTCATCAGCGGCAGTTTCCCGCCCGCCTACTTCGGGTGATTCTGTGGTCGTATCAGACGGGACTTTTTCCGATTCTGCATCAAAATCCGCGTTGTCCTCGTTGCTCGGTTCTTCGAGCAGTGGATTTTCTTCCAGGGCCTGCTGAATTTCGGTTTTAAGATCGATAGCCGACAGTTGTAGCAATTTGATCGCTTGCTGCAGCTGGGGAGTTATGGTGAGGCGCTGTCCCAGTTTAAGTTCTAGGGACTGCTTCATGTTGGAACAAGTCTGTTCAGATACAAAAAACTTAACTCCCTGTCTGATCCGGTTGAATTCTTCTCGTCTTCTACCTCCTATTCTAGCAAATCCTGGCGATCATATTGCACCGAGGAAAACCGACAAAGTGGAGGTCAATTACGATAACCGCTGGATTACAGACGGAAATTCGATCCCAGATATACCTCTCTTACCTCGGGGTGGTGAAGAATTTCCTGAGGCGTGCCGGCGGTCAATGTCCGGCCCTCACTCAGAATATATGCCCGGTCGCAAATTCCGAGCGTTTCTCGCACGTTGTGGTCCGTGATCAGTACCCCTATACCGCTGTCCCTCAGGTATGCAATGATCTGCTGAATGTCCCCCACTGATATGGGGTCGATGCCTGCGAACGGTTCGTCGAGAAGGATAAAGAACGGTTGCAGCGCCAGCGCCCGCGCGATTTCCACGCGGCGTCTTTCGCCTCCGGAAAGGCTGATCCCGGTGGCGTGGCGTTTATGATCGATTCCGAATTCTTCGAGCAGAATATCCACCCGGTGGAGCCTGTCTGCCTTGGACAGTGTTCCCTGTGCCTCCAGGACGGCCTCGATATTCTGTTCAACAGACAGTTTTCGAAATACCGACGGCTCCTGAGGAAGATATCCGATGCCAAGGCGGGCGCGCTCGTGCATTGGTAGTTGCGTAATGCGTTGATCCTCGAGATAGATCTGGCCGCTGTCTGGGCGTATGAGGCCGACAATCATATAAAAGCAGGTAGTCTTACCGGCGCCGTTGGGACCCAGTAGGCCAACCACCTCGCCGCTATTGACATTCAAGTTGACGTGGTCGACGACGCTGAGGCCTTTGTACTGTTTGCAAAGGTCCGCTGAAGACAATGTTGCCATTATTACTCGGGATTGGCGGACTGAGGCGTAATGACTACCCTGGCACGAGTGGGTTTCTTTGGCTTTTCGGCGGCCTGGGTATCGCCGGCGGTGTCACCGGCAGCATCGGCGGTGACACCGCCAGTTTGCGCTTTGGTCGTTGCGGCCCCTTTGATCGACAATTTGTCGTCGCCGATGTTGTAGACGATTTCGTCGCCGTTGGCGACGTCCGGGCCCTGCTCCAGACTGGCTTCATCGTACAAGGTCAACGTGTTCGCGATCTGGTCCAAAACGATTTTTTTTGCCTTGCCTACCACGTCCTGATCTTTCCCGTCGGGCAGTTGTTTGAAACTGGCGGGCCTGCCCCAGGCTGTCGCACTTTCGAGCTCCTGGTCCTTGTATTTGACCTCCAGCTTGTCGCCGGTGATCCGTAACGTGCCCTGCACCACGATCACGTTGCCCTTGTAAGTGCGCATCCCGGTCCTGAAATCGTATTCCACCTCGTCAGCCT
Source organism: uncultured Gammaproteobacteria bacterium (assembly GCA_947259955.1). GTDB lineage: Bacteria > Pseudomonadota > Gammaproteobacteria > Arenicellales > JAANXG01 > JAHEKE01. The sequence continues at coordinate 2,312 of CAMYOI010000037.1, read as the reverse complement.
CGACTGTGGCGGGCTGCTCCTGGTCGGAACTCAGGGCCCAAATACTTTGCGCAAAAGCCAACAGAAAGATTGCCAACGGCAGCCTCAAAACGATTTACCCCGGTTTCTTCTTGACGTCATCCAGATAAATCCTCATTTTTTGAGTGATTATTTCGTTTCGCGGCGCCAGCCCACCGCCCGCACCGTTTACCCCACCCGTATACTGGATGACCCGTACGTTCCCCGTCAGCAGTATTTCATTGCCGTCTGACGATATCCACCCTGAATCAGAATAAGTATGCTGCGGGGGTGCGCCCTCTTCATACTTGATGACGTGCGGATTGTCCAGCAGTGCGGTGTCATCATCCGGATAGTGAACCATTCGTTCCGCCTCGAGAACGTATCTGCGCTGACCGTTCTCGTCCATTCCTACCGCGGTAAAGTTTTCGATGTAGTAATCGGGATCGTGCCGTTGGCTCCCGTCGAACACCACCTGCTCCTTTTCTATTATGCCGAATTGAAGCCAGGTGCTCAGTAACCCAAGCACGCCAAACAGCGAGATAAAAAGGATTTTTTGGACTATTTTCAATTTCGGTCGCAGCGGCAGGTGTTAGACCACACCGGCTCGTAAAAGATCATGCATATTAAGCGCACCCTGTATGTTGCCTTCGTTATCCAGCACAAACAGGCCGTTGATTGAGCTGGACTGCATTATTCTCACCGCTTCCGCTGCGAGGGTCTCAGGGGTAACGGTCACGGGATCCCGGGTCATGACGGTATTGATCACACAGGTCTGTACGTCGACCTGCAGGTTCAATGTCCTGCGCAGATCACCGTCGGTATAGACGCCAACCAGTTTGCCTTCCGCGTCCGTAACGCCCGTCATGCCCAGACTTTTACTGCTCATTTCTATCAGTGCCTCCCTCAGCATTTCATGCTCGTGGACCAGCGGCACCGAGTCGCCTTCGTGCATGAGGTCGTCTACGTAGAGGAGCAGCCTTTTCCCCAATACCCCGCCGGGATGGGATCGGGCAAAATCCTGGCTGGTGAAACCCCGGCTTTGTAATACCGCTACTGACAGTGCGTCCGACATGGCCAGGGCCGCCGTGGTGCTGGCGGTGGGTGCGAGATTGTGCGGACAGGCCTCCTGTTCCACGCTGGTTGGAAGTGCGACGTTTGCTTTTCGGGCAAGGGTTGAATCCATGTCCCCGACGAGTGCGATAAGGCCGACCTCCATACGTTTGATTATCGGCAGTATGGTCAGGATCTCGGGAGTCTCGCCGGAATTGGAGATGGCAATGAGGAGATCAGAGGGGGTTATCATTCCCAGATCTCCATGACTGGCTTCACCGGGATGGACGAAAAACGCCGGGGTACCGGTGCTGGCAAGGGTAGACGCAAGTTTGCCTGCGATGTGACCTGATTTTCCGATTCCCACTACCACCACCCGTCCGGTACACGATAGAATCAGCCCGCACGCGTTCGCGAAGCGGGCATCGATACGTTCCGCAAGCTTCGCCACTGCTTTCGATTCAACCTTTATAACCGAGCGTCCTATTTCCATCAGAGACTCGGGGCTAGGCGACGGTTTTTCTATCACTTGAGGTCGGTTCTGTTAGTATGATGCCCGCTTTATTCTAGCGTTATGTCGATATTTATGCATTCCATTCGTGAATAACGACTCCCCCGTAGCCCCGTGAATAACCTGATTGAACTCAACCGGGTATGGTTTGCTTTTGGAGAACGGCCGGTCTGCGAGGATCTTTCCCTTTCGGTGCCGCGCGGTAAAGTCAGCGTCATCATGGGGCCGAGCGGCTGTGGAAAATCCACCTTGCTGAACTTCATCGGTGGAAGACTAAAGCCCCAAGCAGGCGAGGTGCTGGTCGATGGCGTCGGCGTGTCCCGGCTGAATCGTCCGGGGCTGTACAAGCTGCGCAAGAGCATGGGAATGTTGTTCCAAAACAGCGCGCTGTTGACGGATCTAAGCGTCTTCGACAATGTGGCCTTTCCCGTGCGCGAGCACACGGAGTTGGACGAGCGGTTGATCAGGCATCTGACCCTTTTCAAGCTGCAGATGGTGGGTTTGCGCGGTGCGCGCGACTTGAAGCCCGCGCAACTCTCCGGCGGCATGGCGCGTCGAGTGGCTCTGGCTCGAGCCATCGCGCTCGATCCCATGCTGGTCATGTACGATGAACCGTTTACCGGGTTGGACCCGATCTCCAAGGGCGTGATCGTCAAACTCATCCGGGAAATCGGCGATGCGCTGGGTATGACTTCATTGGTCGTTACCCACGACGTGGCGGAAGGTATGAGCATTGCGGACAAGGTATTAC
>CAMYOI010000036.1 GCA_947259955.1 uncultured Gammaproteobacteria bacterium | reverse complement strand
TCCGGATTCCGACTACAAACAAACGACCGACATAATCACCATACGACGGAGCTCGAGCGATCCTGTCGAAATCGATTCGATAACCAAAGGCAATATCTACTTGCTGACTTCACTGACCGAGGGTATTGCTTTCGCCGCCGATACCGATGCGGAACTCGACCCGGGGATTGAATTAGGTGAGTCACCCGCCGCGCTATACCGCGTACTGGCACATGCCTACTACATTCGTCCGTTCTCTGATGTGTCCAGAGACGCTGTTCCAACCTTGATGCGCGAAAGCATCATCGGGGGAAACGTATCCGCAGAACCGATTGCGGAATTCATAGAAGATCTTCAAATCACTTTCGGCCTCGATACAAAAGGAGACGGAAGCGTCGATGTTTACGACAACGACGGCATCACTGCCGACCGTGCCGGTAACGTGGTAACGGTTGTCGTGGATCTTCTCGTCCGGGCAGCGGAACCGGAAGCCGGTTATACCAATACGAGAACTTACCAGGTCGGCGATCGTGTGCATTCATTCGGCGACCGCTTCAGGCGTCAGTTGTTTCGCGAAGCTGTCTATCTCAGGAACCGGCCGGAGCCGACGATATGAGAGGGTGTTCAGCTGACAGCATCCGAACCCGGCAGACAGGGGTCGTCCTTGCAATCACCCTGCTCATTCTCCTGATCGTAACCGTGGTCGGCGTGAGCGGCATGAATGCTTCAACCATTCAGTTCAATCTGGCCAGGAACGCATACGCTAAACATGAGTCCTTTCAGAATGCTGAAAGCACTATGCTGATTGGCGAAATCGCCTGGGACGAAAAACTGTCGAACTGCCTGAACGATGCCGCCAACTGCACGGACGACATCACACCGCCGTTGGTCGATCGTATCGACACCATCGACTGGGATTCGATTTCAGGGGAAGGCGACACGATTTACGGAAAATACGTTGTCGAATATCTTGGTTGGCGCCCGGTGTCGGGTGACAATGAAGTAATCATCCGCTTGTACCGCCTGACCGCGCGCGGTGAAAATCAGGACAAAAGCTCAAGGACGGTGATCCAGACAGTCTATCGGAAATGTACAAAAGCCGACGGAGTGACTTGTGACGGCTAGCCTGCCTATTGCACCAGACCGGCGCCCAGAAAAACCTGTCCTGCGACATCGCTCGTGATACGGGTGCAATATGCAGGCCAGGGAGGGTCGTAAATGAATGTCAGATTGTCCGCGAACCGAAGAATATCCCTTGTCATTGCGGTGATTCTGGGGGCACAGGCTTCGGCAAATTCACCGGATGTCCCGCTTACCAGGAGCATCGGGGCACCGGCGCTGTCCACATCCAATCTTTCGATCGAGGGTGGCACGCTGTTCGAAGCAAGGTTCGACAGAAGAACCTTCGAGGGCGATCTCGTTGCCAGGGCGCTCGACAGCCGTGGATTTTTTACTCCCGATGAGTTTTATCCTGGTGATCCGGACGCCGCTGGTTATGTCTTGGGAAAGGAGGGACAACTCAAGAAATTCAACGGATTGTGGCAGGCGAAAATCATCGTCACGGAACAATCGCGACGTGCAGGTGGCAGCCCATTGGATAATCGCACAATCTTCACTTCGGGAAACGACGGCTCCGGTGCGTGGAGTGGCCGTCGTTTTAGTTGGGACAATTCGTCCGGTGATGCTCTGACCGACACCATGAAAACTGCAATCAATAGCGATTCTCTCAGCGACGCCGAAAGTGACCCTGTCGTCAACTGGACCCGGGGACACGATAGCCACGAAGGAACGAAGCCTGCGGACCTTCGACCAAGATCTACCGTATTGGGCGACTTGACTTACACGGCACCGGTATATGTCGGACCCCCCAACGGCGTTTTCAGTGACTCCGCGTACGCCGAGTTCAGGGCGGCAAACAGAAATCGTCCCCCGCTCGTATTCGCGGGCGGAAGTGACGGCATGCTACACGCGTTCAGGGCAATCGACGGCATCGAATTGTTTGCCTACATTCCCCGCGAAATATTGACTCGATTGAAACAACGGACTAGACAGCAATACAGCGACAGACCCCTTGTCGGCGGCCCGATTGTCGCCGCTGACGCATTCGGTGAATTTCCGCGGTGTTCTGCCTCACCCTGCTGGCGGTCCGTCCTCGTCGGCAGTCTCGGCCCCGGAGGCAGGTCGATTTTTGCCCTCGATATTACAAACCCTGGGATGGAAATAGGCGAAACAAACAAAGAGGCCAACGCCGCCCGGATGCTTTTTCTCTGGGAATTCAGACACCAACACCTGGGATTGACTAGCACCAGACCCCTGATAAGGAAATTGAGTGACGGCACCTGGGTGGCTGTTTTTGGCAGCGGTAAGGACACTGGCAAATCGATACTTTTCGTTGTCGACATCGCCGATGGAGAGCTGCTATACGAGATCGAAACCCCGTCGACGAGCGGCACAAACGGTTTGTCATCGCCCGCTGGGTGGGATGCGGATTTCGACGGAAATATAGACGCGGTCTACGCCGGCGACCTCGAGGGGAACCTATGGAAATTCGATTTCGCCCAAGTCTCTGGCGACCCCAATGATGGGAACAATCCGACGGTAGCCCTGTCGGGCAAAAGTCTCATAAAGGTCAGCGGTCCGGATTCGAACGTGCCTCGGCCGATAACGACCGGAACTCTGGTGACGGTCAAACCTAACGGCGAACTGATAGTTTTTTTCGGCACCGGTTCAATCGCCGAAATGGCGGGCACATCGGGCAGTGTATACGGCATCACGGACAAGAACGAGAGCTGGGGAACCAATCCGCCGTTGACAATGCATGCCGTTGATCCGATTCACCACATTGACGATTCGAAAGACGAGGGGCCCACTACATACAGAATTATTTCGTCGAGTACCGTTCCTGACAGTCCCATCGGGTGGCAATTGCAGCTTCCGCGGGGCGAGCACCTTCTGCAGGACCCGATCCTGAACAACCATCGAATAGAATTTACCAGTTCAGCCGCGACAAATCAGAGTGGTTACAATAATTGGTTCATGGGTGTGGATTACCGTACCGGAAACGCACCCGCCTCGCCCTATCTGGATCTCAATGCGGACGGTACCCTCGACAGCCAAGATGTATTCGTGGATACCAACGACGACGGCGGCTTTACAGAAGACGATGACTTTCGAGCGGTCGGCAGGTTTATCGGTTCCGGGGTCGCGTCGGCGCCAATTTCGGTGACTATCGCTGGTGGTATGGATTCCGCATTTATCATGTATGAGCCGACGCCTCGGGGTGTTTCAAGCCGCTTTACAGACCCAGGAATTGAGGGCGGGCAAGTTGATCAGGACAATTTCGACTGGTCCCCGGGCCAGTTCGGCGTCTGCGCAGGCCAAAAAGCGGATGGCCGTGGCAGTGTATGCGATACGGCGATGTCTTGCTGGGGAGGGGCCGGTCAATCCTCGGTTTGCCATACGGACGGGTATGACGATGAGTGGGATGTCGATGGGGTCAACATGCTGCATAAAGACGGTTCCGTATCCGCCCCGCCAGATGTCGAAAGCGCTACTGGCATCCTGAGCCCCGCGCACAAGGCCCTATATCAGGCCATCATTCGGGAACAAGAGGGAGCGGCAGGTTCGGGCTTGCGGGAATATGACGCATCGATCGGCGACGAGATACGAATCTGGATCAAGAATCCCAACTCCGTGGACACGCTTGGATTGGTCGATCGGCGCATCACGGCGGGCCTGGAGGCGGCAGGGTCGGTTCCTGCAGTCCCGGCGACACTTTACTTCGATTGCGACAAAAATGACGATGGAATCGGGGATAACCGTATCGTCATTGACGCACCAGGTTTCAATCTGTTGCCGGTCTCTGATCGCACTTGCGCGATCGAGAATATCAGGGAACTGAGGGTCCGGCACAACGACATCAACGCGCTCAGGGCCACCGATCCCGTCTGCGTTGCATTGCACCACACAACCGCGCCGCCGGAGTCGCTCGGTGCCCAGAGTGTGGCAAATCCCAACTCGGCTTACCGCAACGGAGCGTTTACCGTTCAGGCCATCGCAACAGGCAGACGAAATACATTCTGGGCCAACGGGGCCATGGGAACGTCGCCCGTTGCCGCCGGTGTGGTTATCTGGGAAAACTCCAATTATGAGCACTTTGGAGAAGGCTGCTCTGCATTCAACGAAGCTCTGCGTGCTGAAAAGATCCCGCTTCAAAACTCCACAGGCAATTCATCGAGTGGCGGCGGAGACAGCAGCCCCGGCAGCACGCCGGTCGTCGTCGACGGTGCCGGCGATTCGCAGTTGACGAAAAACATCGACGTAGCCAGATCAAACCCCGAAGACGGTCGGGTATCCTGGCGAGAAGTGTTGGAATAATCGTAAAGCCGGTTAACCAGCCCTCGTCTAAAAGATGAATCGCCCGCGCGGTATTACGCTGATAGAAATCCTGATCGTGCTGGCAATCGTCGCAGTCATGACGACGATTGCGTTGCCGAATTATCAGGAGTACATACGCCGAAGCCGCCATTCCGACGCCATGATCGCACTTCAGCATATAGCCAATAAACAGGAACAGTATTATTTTGACAACAACCGCTACAGCACGAATTTCGCCAGCATAGGTATGCCGGGCACAAGCCCGGACGGTTACTACACCCTCTCACTGGCTTCCGTTTCCAACACCATGTTCATCGCCCGCGCTTCACCCGTTGCCGCAACCAGTCAGACCGGTTCAGGTCGATTCGAAATACAATCTAATGGTCAAAAAGGCTGGGATCCAGGAGAAGACGGTACATTTGAATGTGATTGGAACGATGCCAGCCGCGCAAGAGTAAGATGCTGATCAAATCGACCCGGCCAGGTAACTGCTAAAATCCACCGCCCGTTCGAAACCCGCCTCCACCGCCAAGGCCGCCCCTGCCGAGACCCCCACGGCCCAAGCCGCCCGGCCCTCTGCTGCCGCCCCAACCGCCTCGACCGATGCCGCCACCCCTGGGAAAGGGAAAGTGCCACGTACCCTGGCGGTTGCCAAAACCCCCGCTCCCGAAGTCGGGATTGGATCTTCTGCGGCGGTAACGCTGCTCACGCTCAATGGTTTGCCACAGTTCGTCGGAGGTTGCAGTGCCTCGCAGGAACTGGCTGAGTATCATCGCTATGAGGGCAGAATTGCCGAATTCCGAATGCGCATTGTCGAAACGCTGCCGCTTGAAACGCCTGCGCACGTTTTCCAGTTTCTGCATCCGGTCCAGATGACGTTCCCGCACCCGTTTGTGCTCTGCCATTGATTCCTTGATCGCCATAGCACGATCAGCACCCGCTTCGAGTTCCTGCACCAGCAAATCGTCTTCCGCCGTGATGGTTGCCCGTGCGTAATCATAAAGTGTGTTCAGTTTTTCACGTTCGAATGCGCTGCTCAATGTTTCTACGGCCTTCTGTATGTGTTCATCCTCACCGCTGGCAAAGCGTGTACGCAATTGCTCCATATCCCTGAGTCGGTTTTCGACAGCTTCGATTTCGAGGTCGGTCTGATCGAGTTCCGACTGAGCCTGCTCCATTGTTTGCCGCACCGCCGGCACGCCATCTTGTTCGGACGCCGATTCCTCGAGCTCCTTCAATTTTCCAAATTCGACGTCGGCGCCGGCGCGCACCCGCTGCGCGTGCTCACGGAGACGCTTTGGAATCTCGAGCAACATTGCGTAATTCGGCCGTGCATCTTGGTAGTTGCACAACCGTGCAACCCATTTATCGAGATAGCGAAACAGCGAATTCGCGGAATATGCCGAGGTGCCGAACTTTCGCGACCAGAGATAGGAGAAAAGCGGATCGTCCTGATACGGACGGCCTTTGCTTTGGCGTGACTCCTCCGCCCGTTGCATTTTCTCTTCCGCGTGGTCGGCGACCCGCTCGGCTTCCTGGGCAGAGTCAAGCTGGGCCAGATATTCATCGTCCTGGGCTAACCGTTCCTGGACCGTTGCCTCCGCGTCGTCCAGATTATCGGTAGCCTGCTCGACCTTCTGGTTCAGACCCTCGCGCGTTGTTTGCAGCGCCGCAAGTTCGGCAAGAGCGTCATCGATCTGCCGGATCAACGATGTCTGCGCCTCAGATCGTTCTTGCAACAACTCCCTGACGCGCTGCCCCGCAACGTCCAGTTCCGACGCCAGTTCACCACTGATTACGTGATCCAGCCGAATCCTGGCCAGTGATTTGTAACGCTGGCCTTGCCGCTCCTGCAACTCTACCAGACCGTCGCTTTCCGCCCGGATCTGTTGGTCTATTTCCCTTACCTGGTCATGCACCAGTGCTATACCCTGATCTATCGAGGACAGGGTTTGTCTTCCGCTGTTTGTCACCATTTGTCCGTCACCACGACGTTATCGCGTCCCCGGTGGTGGACTTTGAATACTCCGGCTCGAGGTAACCCTTTTTCTTCGACCCAAAACGGTTATCCTGGATTATGCCGTCATCAATTTTGTCCGATGCGATTCCTTCGAATACTTCCTCCGAGACCCGCAGACCCCATTTTTTCGCCTGGTAGGTCCTGCCATCTTCCTCATTGACGATGGGGAGTTCCAGCACGCCTCCGTCCGGTGTCACGGCCTCTACGACAATGTAGAAATTTCGGGCATCGATATTGGCATCCGGGATTCGCCACACTCCACTTTTTTCACCGGGCCGGGATACGATTCTGAGTTCGTACTGTAGATCGATTTCGGATTGCAGGTCCTCCATTTGATCCAGCACGCCCAGCACCGCATCGGTATCGTTTTTCTGTAAAGCCGAATTGCCATTTTCCAGCAACGTTTTGGAGCGCTCCTTGGCGACCGGTCCTTTCGCCTGCTGCTCCAGGAGCTGATACTGGGACTGGAGACGCGCAGGCAGCAGTTCCTTTTCCCGCTCGGCCGGTCCGCTCACGAAATAACTGTAAGCGAACCATACGATTGCCAGGACGCCGACGACCAGAAGAAGCGGCTTGCCCCACCTTTCGCGCATCACGTACGCCCGCGCAAGCCAGCTCTGGAATCCCGACCCGGGCCGGTCGTAGACAAAACGGTCTTCCTTTAGCGCAACGACTCCCTCCTGCAGTACATGATCGGGAACTTCGATCCCTTGCGAAGCATATATGGCGCGAAGCCGCTCGATCATTTTCTTGTCACGATCATCGGTGTTGAGCTCACGCTCAACCAGGAGCTGTTGGTGACGAAGCGTATCGACGACGTCCATGGCGAGCATGACATCGTCGAGTGGGCGCGATTCGGGCATATCTTCCGCCATACTGCCGAATGCTTCAGGGCTGGGCCGCTAGGCTTCCACCTGACGGAAAGTCCAGCGGCAACGCTTTGCCCTCGCCAACCAGCCGGGACAGTCTTTGTTTACCCTCTTCCACGGCATTCCTGATCTCCTCCGAATTGCGTGTACTCAACGTGCGCATTTCGTCAATGATGCCCAGCGAACTTTCCTGGAAACGGATCACCGAATCGACCAGCTTCTTGACGGCGTCCGCCCTGATTGTGGGCCCGTATCCGGCCTTGATCGCCTCTTCCTGCACCTTGCCGCCAATATCCGCCAAATCCTCGAGGCTCTTGCTGACTCCTTCTTTCATGGCGTTGAGTGTCTGCGTGCTTTCATGCAGCCCGAACAAGCCCGTAAAAGAAGCGCTGAGCGCCGTGAGGACCGTTTCGTTGGTCCCGAAAAAGCTGATCGCCTGATGATATACCCGCTCCTTGGCGTTGGTGGTCTGCAGAAGCCTCGCCATGATCACTTCTGACGTGTTGTAGCCGACGGTCAGATTGTCCGACAAGTCCTTGGCGATCTGATAGCGTCGATCGTTGTACTGGACGTTTCGCATTTGCTCGTCGCGGGCCAGCTCCAGCCTGGCACGTTCCACCGGATCGTCACCCTCGTAGCCGTCCACGGACTGCATCGCGGTTTCGAGAGCCGCTTTTGCTTCTTCGAGCCGAACCCTGGCTTTTTCCAGGATCTCCAGTGCCAGCACCTCTGACTCCTTGAGCGCACCGCGGAAGTCCTGATACGCATTGAGAATGATGTGCTCCCGTTCGATCTGGCCCTTGGAGTCGTCCGCCACGTCGAGATAGGTTTCCTTGATCTTTTCGAAACGGTCCGGGATGTCGCCGCGCGTGACCTTCATCCAGACGTTGCCGATCCGTTCGAAGGTGTCGATCTTCCCGTCCTCGACCTGTTCAACCATGCTTTTGGCATCGTCCCTAATGCTGTTGAACCCGCTCGTTATGTCCTCATAACGCTCTCCCAGTTCCATCGAGCTGACCTGTTCGCGCACAACCTCGTTGAAAAGTGACGCCTGGTTGAGCGTGCGGGCTACCGCAACGGCCTTTTCCTCATCGAGATCGGAAATCTGATCGATCAACGCTATAACGGGCGCATCGTCTGTCTTCTCCGGGAACAGGCTGAGATCGCGCAGTCCATTCAATGCCTTGTCCAGGTACTTCAGTGGTTGTGGGTTGCTCATTGGTTCTTGTCTCCTTCAGTAATTCGTTTTCCGACATCCGCACTGACCCCGCGAACTTTTGTGAGCAAACATGAAAACAGCGGCTCGCGCTTTCCCGGGTACTCAATACATTTGCAACGCTGTGCGCCGGATTGATCGGCCGTACCAAGACCAGCCCAGACACAAAGGCATGTAGTTGTATCATATATCCATTGAAAAACTCCATTCTACGCCGGAAATCTGATGCAATCACCGGGCCGACTCCTCAAAAGGGGTGACGCGGTCGAACGCGCAGCTGGATTGCTGCCTCCCGGAGTCCGCAGCATCTCACCCGCTATGGCGATTGGGCTCCGCGTAATACATAATCCGGCCTCTGGACGAGACCCCGGGGGTAATATCGCTGGCCTTAGCGATCTGCTTCGGTGCCTTTAACCTTTACAATCCTAAGCGGAGTAACGCCACTTTGTATCAAAGACTGAGGCAGCGCCTGGCCAGGCTGAACGGGACAGGGCGGGGAGCACTTTTCGCAGGCGGTGAAATAGGCATCGAAAAAGAAAGTCTGCGCGTTACGCGGGACGGCAATATCGCGCAGACTCCGCATCCGAAAGCGCTGGGATCTGCCTTGACCCATCCCTACATTACAACTGACTATTCAGAGGCGCTGCTCGAGTTGATCACACCGCCTTTGACAGACGCAAAGGCGGCCCATGATTATCTTTGCCAGATCCACGGTTTCGTGTATGGCAGATTGCAGGACGAGCTTCTCTGGGCAACGAGCATGCCGTGTCTGATCGCGGGCGAAAGCAGCATTCCGATAGCCGAGTACGGGACTTCCAACGTCGGCACGATGAAGCACGTATACCGGCGTGGTCTCGAGCACCGCTACGGCCGGACGATGCAGGCCATCGCGGGTGTGCACTTCAACTATTCACTGCCACGGTCGTTTTGGCCAATATACCAGGACATCGAAAACGGCGGGCAGAAGGAACAGGATTTCATATCTGACGCCTACTTCTGCCTGATCAGAAATTTTCAAAGGCTGGGGTGGATCATCCCTTATCTTTTCGGGGCATCACCGGCGGTTTGCAAGTCGTTTTTCGGAGACAAAACGGTGGACCTGGATGAGTTCGATAAAAGTACGTACTTCGGCCCCTATGCAACGTCCCTGCGCATGAGTGACGTGGGTTACAAGAACAAGGTACAGGAGCGGCTCGATATCTCCTACAACAATCTAACGGAGTATGTTCGCGGGCTGACCCGGGCGATCGAGACGCCGTACCCGGAGTATGAAAGGATCGGCGTAAAGGCTGACGGTGAATATATCCAGCTCAATACCAACGTCCTGCAGATCGAAAACGAATACTACAGTTTCGTTCGGCCCAAGCAGGTTGCGCGATCCGGCGAAAAACCCACCCTCGCCCTGCAGAACCGTGGCGTTCAATACGTTGAAATCCGGGCCCTCGATGTCAATCTGTTCGACCCAGTGGGTATCAGTGAAGAACAGATGCGATTCATGGAAACTTTTCTCATATTCTGCCTGCTGCACGAGAGCCCTCCCCTGGGGGGTGACGAACGAAAAGACATCGGGCACAACCAGCAGATCGTGGCCTGCTGTGGACGTGATCCGAACATCCGGCTTCGGCGCCGGGGGCAGAGCTTGTCCGTGACCGACTGGGCGGGAGAAATCCATCAGGAAATGCAACCCATTGCTCAACTGCTGGATCAGAAAGAAGACGCTGAGCACTATCATGATGCGGTCGCCGCCGCGTCCACCACGATCAGCGACCCGGACCGGACGCCATCTGCGCGTCTTCTAGAGGCCATGCGAGCGAACCATCAAACTTTCTATCACACTGCGATGGACATGTGTGAAAAACACAACGCTTATTTCAGGGAGATAAACTGTGCGCCAGATCAGGTTCGTTTTTTCGAGGAAGAAGCGGCTAAATCTCTGCAGCGGCAAAAGGAGATCGAGGATGCCGATGACATTTCCTTTGAAGAATATTTAAATCGCTATTTCAAACAATCACGATAATGTATAACGGAGGCGCGCCTCGCGCCGATGGGATCGCGGCGAGGCGCCGCTCCTACCCAACCCGGCACGGTCTCTGAAAACCCTTGTGGGGGGCGCGCCTCGCGCCGATGGGATCACGAAGAGGCGCCGCTCCTACCCAACCCGGCACGGTCCCTGAAAACCCTTGTGGGGGCGCGCCTCGCGCCGATGGGTTTGCGGCGGGGTGTGGTTACTGCTTGTTCTGGAAATAGCCGGTCAGTTTGGGCTCACTGCCGAAGATAGCGGGCTGGCCACCGGTGTGTATGTACAACATCCGCCTGCCCTTGGCAGGACTGGATGCGCGAGCGAATTGGAGCAATGCCGCCATGGATTTCGCGGTATAGGTTGGATCAACGATCAGACCCTCCATGCGGGCCGCGAGATCCATCGCTTCCATTGTTGGTGGATTCGTCCTGCCATAACCAGGCGGCAGGAAGTCGTCGACCAGTTTGACATCCGAATCTTCAACCGGTGATTCGACGCCGAGCAGACCGGCGATTGCTCCACAATGATGCATTATCCTATTGCGCTGTGCCGCTGCATCGCGGCGCACGCATACACCGGTTATGGAGGCGGTGCTTCCCAATGCCTTCAAACCGAAAAGTAAACCCGCGTGCGTGTGGCCGCTTCCGGAAGCTACCACGATATCGTCGAATGCGAGACCGGCACGATCACTCTGCGCCAGGATTTCCTGCGCGCACATCACGTAGCCAAGCGAGCCGAGCGGCGGATGACCGGGTGCAAGCGGTATGATGTAGGGTCGACACCCCCGGCGCTTCAGTTCTTCCGCGATCTCTCCCAGACGCCTGTCCGCTCCGGTTTCGTCCTCGCCCTCGTCGAAATAGTGAAGGTGCGCGCCAAGCATCCTGTCCAGAAGTACGTTGCCCGAGTTTCGGTACACCGCATCGACTCCGGGCACACGATCCTCTAACTGGATGTGACACGCCATGGACAACTTGCACGCCGCGGCCGCCGCGAGCCTGACGAAATTTGACTGTACCGCACCCGTAATCAGTACCGTGTCCGCTTCACGCGACACCGCCTCTCCCAGGTAAAACTCCAACTGCCGGACCTTGTTACCGCCAAACGCCAACCCGGTGCAGTCGTCGCGTTTGATATGCAAATCGGCGCCCCCACAGTGAGCAGACAGGTTGTGCATTTGCTCTATGGGTGTGGGTTTATGCGCGAGTTCAACGCGCGGCATTGCCGCCAATCGACCCAGATTTTCAGGCATGCCTCAATTTATCCCGTCCAATATTGTTTGGCTACATCTATTAACAAAAGTAAAGCGGTACCTGCAAGAACAATCGTAATGATACTCTTGAAGGTACGCTCGCTGATTCTCGGTTCGAGAATTCTGCCCACCACCACACCCGCAATCGTGGCCGGCAGCAACTGCAGCGCCCAGGTGATTCCATTGTCGCTGATTCCCGGCGTGAACGCCTGAAACGCGAGGGCGGCGGCATAGGACGGCACGAACATGGTGAGAATGGTCGCGCGGATTTGCGCCTTGGAAAAGCTCTGGGTAATCATCCAGGCCGCGGGTACCGGACCCGGCATGCCGAGACTTGAACTCATTGCACCGGAGATCACGCCCATACCCTGGGCCATGCGCGGGCTGTAACCGGGTCCTTCACGCTTTGTGGTGCGCTCGAAGGCTCCGGCGACGGTCAGCGCCATAAATGCCACGGCCACACCGGCCAGTAGTTTCAGCATGGCGATATCGATGCGGATGAATACCACGATACCAAACGGTACGCCAATAAGCGTGCCCAAAAGAAACAGCTTCAACACCGGCCAGTCTGCCTGCCGAAACAAGGTAGGCGCCAGCAGCAGCGCGATGGCCAAGCTCAGCATGATCGACACCTGTATGGCGGCGGAGCTGTTGAGGGCGTAGAGCAGCACCGGTCCGGCAATGACGCCAAAACCGATGCCCGTCGCGCCCTGCAGCAATGAGGCAACCAGGACCGCTGCCTGAACGAGCCACCAGGTCGCATCCATCAATCAGCTGGCGTGCGCCCTGGAGCGATATACAGGCGGGATCTGTGTGTCAGGGCCGTGACGCCAATAGTTCCCGGGCTCTCTTGTATACCGGCACGTCGATTACTTTGCCGTCCAGTGACGTCGAACCCCGCCCCTTGCTTTCTGCTTCCTCGTACGCCGCAACGACGCGCGCCGCGTAGTCGATCTCATCCTCCGTCGGCGAGAACACCCGATTGATCGGATCCACCTGCGCGGGGTGGATGGCGAATTTACCCTTAAAGCCGATGTGCTTGGATGCGACCGCGTTTATTATCAGACCTTCCTTGTCCCGAAATTGGAAATAAGGGGTATCGAGAGCAAGCACCCCTGCCGCCCTGGCGGCGATGCACAGGGTATTTCTGGCAAAGTCCACATTTCCGTCGCCTTCCAGCCTCTGGATGGCCATGTCATGGGTAAAGTCCTCGGCACCAAAAGCCACGGCCAAGATCCTCTCGCTGGCGCGGCATATCTCATAACAGTTCACTATTCCCAATGCGGTCTCGATCCACAGAACAAGCCACAGTGTACCCGGACTCATGTCCTGCTTTCTCTCGAGTCCGGACAGGACGTCGCTGAGCCACAGGACGTCATCCGGCGTATTTACCTTCCCAATCGACACCCCGCAAACTCCGGGGCGTACAACAGATTGCAGATCCTCTTCAGCCAACCCGGTGTCTCGTGCATTGATCCTGGGCAGGACCGGAATGCCGGTATCGATCAGAACGCCCATTTGTTCGCGAACCGTGCGCCTGGCTTCGGATTTGTCGGCGTCGGCCACCGAATCTTCCAGATCTGGAACGAACGCGTCGGGCCTGAAACCCGCCGCTTTCTCGATCATTCGGGGCTGATTTCCAGGAATGAAAAGCAGACTGCGATACATGGATTCAACGGCGGGGTCAATGCACCATCAAGGTGATGACGTTAGAGTGTACCAACAGATACTGGGTTACACCGCCAAATACCAACTCCCGTGATCGCGCGTGGCTGAATCCGCCGACCACGAGCATCTCGACTGAATTCTCCGCGCAGCAGTCCAGTATCGCCCGCCCCACCGATTTGGTTTTCTTTGGGAGATAATGTACTTTGAGTTTAACGCCGTACAGGGCAAGGTATTCGGTCAGTTCAGGAAGACTGGCATTTCGCTTGTGCGACATGATAACGCTGACATCCTCCATCTGGGTCAACCAGGGCAGGGCCATTGCCAGCGCCCTGGACGCCTCCAGGCTTTCATTCCATGCAAACGCTGCGCGTCCGACCTTGTGTGGGTTCCAATCCGGCGGCACCATCAGGATAGGCCGCCCGACGCGCATCAGCAGCGATTCCATTCTTTCTCCAACGGGCGACCTCAGCAATATCCCTCTCCTGCGGGCGGGCCTGGCCGCGGCGATCACGTCGCAAAAGCGGCCGTGACGTATCAATATTTCCGCCACGCTCCCAGTCTCTTCCCGGAATACTGCCCTGACCTCGTCATCGCTCAGCGATTCACCGAATCTGATGCCATGATTTTCACAGTATTCGGTGAACTGATCGCGTACGGCTCTTGCATGTTCCTTGCCGATCTTTTTGGTTTCGTCGGCCACTTTTTTCTTCAGAATTTCGGATACGTAGTCGAGTTCGTAGGGCAGATCGCCGCTTTTGGGCCGGATATGTATGCCCTTGATTTTTGTCGGTGCCGTCCAGGGGCACCAGAATAGACTTAACTGACATGAATCTCCATTACTGACTATCTAGAATAGACCTTCTACTTCACCCGAATCATTGATAAGGATGCTGTTGGCGGCGGGGACCCTCGGCAATCCCGGCATGGTCATGATCTCACCGCAAATAACGACCATGAAACCTGCCCCGGCGGACAACCTCACTTCCCGCACCGGCAGCACGTGCCCGGAGGGCGCCCCTTTGAGGTTGGGGTCGGTTGAAAAACTGTACTGCGTTTTTGCAATGCAGATCGGGAAATGGCCGAAGCCGTTTTCCTGGTATTCGCTGATCTGGGACCGCACTTTCTTGTCGGCTATGACGTCATCCGCACCATAGATGCGGGTCGCCACGGTTTTTATCTTGTCCCACAGCGGCATATCATCGTCATAGATGGGAGCAAACTGGCTGTTGCCGCTGTCCGCGAGGTCGGCCACATGGACAGCGAGTTGTTCCGTACCGGCACCGCCGTTGGACCAGTGCGTGCATTCGAAGGCTTCCGTGCCATAATCGGCGGCGGTCTCACGAACCGCGGCCACCTCAGCGTCCGTGTCTGCGACAAAGCGGTTGATGGCCACCACTGTGGGCACGCCGAAGGATTTTACATTTCGGATGTGTCGCGCCAGGTTGGAACAGCCCTTTTTGACCGCTTCGACATTCTCGCTATTGAGGTTGTCCTTGCTTACCCCGCCGTGCATCTTCAAGGCTCGGATGGTGGCGACGATGACGGCGGCATCCGGTTTGAGGCCCGCACTGCGGCACTTGATGTCGAAAAACTTCTCCGCCCCCAGGTCGGCGCCGAATCCCGCCTCGGTAACGACGTAGTCGGCGAGCTTCAGGGCCGCTTTGGTGGCGATTACAGAATTACAGCCGTGGGCGATGTTGGCAAACGGTCCGCCATGGATGAAGGCAGGATTGTTTTCCAGAGTCTGCACCAGATTCGGCGCCATGGCGTCCTTCAACAGTACGGCCATGGGACCAGGTCCCTTGACCTGCTGCGCGCGGATTGGCTTGCGGTCCCGGGTGTAGCCGACGATGATTTTACTCAACCGTTCCTGCAGGTCGTCGAGATCACGGGAGAGGCAGAATATGGCCATTACCTCGGAGGCAACGGTGATATCGAAACCATCCTCGCGCGGGTAGCCGTTGGCGACGCCGCCGAGGGAATTGACAATGGAACGAAGCGCCCGGTCGTTCATGTCGACGACTCTTCGCCATACGACACGTCTGCTGTCGAATCCCGCTTCGTTTCCCCAGTAGATGTGATTGTCCACCAGAGCGGACAGCAGGTTGTGGGCGGCACCGATGGCATGGAAGTCGCCGGTGAAGTGAAGGTTGATTTCCTCCATTGGAACTACCTGCGCGTAGCCCCCGCCGGCGGCGCCACCTTTCATACCGAAGCAGGGCCCCAGGCTGGGTTCTCTCAGGCACACCAGAGATTTTTTGCCAATCCGGCTGAGGCCGTCGTGCAGACCGACCGATGTCGTTGTCTTGCCTTCCCCCGCGGGGGTTGGGGTGATCGCCGTCACCAGGATGAGTTTGCCTTCGGGTCTCCCCTCGAGCGATTTTATGAACTCCTGCGACAGTTTCGCCTTGCTGTTACCATAAGGCTCGAGCGCATCGGACGGAATGGCCAGTTTTTCCGCGACCTCTGAGATCGGCTGCATGGAGGCAGCCCGGGCAATTTCAATATCGCTCATGTTTTCTCGATTTGTTTTTCATTGGTTGATTGACGTCGGTTTAAAGCCCAACCGCCTGGGTGGAATGTGCGGGTGGATTGGCGCGGAAACAAAATCGTGCTATCCAAACCGGTCACCGACGGACAAATGAGTCGACGCGGCATATTCGGTTGCCGGCACCTTGCCTGCATCGGCGCGAACGCGCATCACCCGGATTGCACCCTGCGATGCGGCAACGGTGAAACTTTCATCATCGATGGCAACGACTTCTCCGGGTTGCCCGCTATCCCCGGACAGCCGGGAGTCGTAGATCTTGACCTCAACACCGCCCCTTGTGGTCCAGCCACCGGGTTGCGGATTGCCGGCGCGGATAATGTTGTAAGCCTCCTGCGCGCTCCGGGTCCAGTCGATCTCGGCCTGTTTTTTTCCGAACCAGGATTCATAGGACCCCTCGTCCAGATTTTGTTCGATCCTCGGAGCGTCGCCCTGTTTCACCCGCTCGAGGGACTCCATCATGGCATCGACTCCCATGGGGAAAAGCTTTTTGAAATATACGTCGCCCAGGGTCTCGTCCGGCCCGATGTCACAAGTTTTCTGCATCAGGATGGGGCCTTCATCGAGGCCGTCATTGGGCCAGAAAATGCTCAGTCCCGTGCGGGTCGAGCCCATGGCGATGGGCCAGTTGATGGAAGACGGTCCCCGATGCATCGGCAGCAGCGACGGGTGATACTGGAATGATCCCAGCCTGGGCGCATTGATAACG